>JACMOE010000620.1 GCA_014378185.1 Gemmatimonadaceae bacterium
AGACAATTCCTTACACAAGGTAAGAAACACGAGCATTCCTGTCAATGCGCACAGCGACCGTCGCCAGTACATTGGTCGTGCGGTCACTCGTTTCCCACTCGCACCCGCCCCATGCGAATCTTCGCCCTTGCAGTCCTCGTTGCCACGCGCGCCGTGGCCCAGGCGCCAACCGTGCACACGCTGCCGGCCACGCCAACCACCGTGGCCTACGGCTACTACTGGTCCGAGGCAAAGCCTGCCATCCGCGTGAAGTCCGGCGACATCGTCCAGGTGGAGACGATGCTCACCAACACGCCGGCGGGACTCGAGCGCATTGGCGTGAAACCGCAGGACATTCCGCAGCACCTGCGCGACATCGTCGCGCAGGACACGGGGTCGCTCAAGGGGCCCGGTGGGCACATCCTCACTGGGCCAATCTTCGTGGAAGGCGCAGATTCCGGCGACGTGCTGGAGGTCCGCATCCAGTCCATCACGCTCCCCATCGCCTACGGCTACAACGGATGCAGTGGCTTCATCCGCGAGCTCTGTCAGGTGCGCGGCAGCACGCTCATCCACATGGACCGCGAGCGCATGACCGCAGAAGTGGCACCCGGCATCACCGTGCCGCTGCGCCCCTTCTGGGGTTCCATGGGCGTGGCGCGCGCGGCAGCACTGGGCCGCGTGAGCAGCACGCCGCCCAGCCGGCACGCGGGCAACCTCGTTAACAAGGAGCTGGTGGCGGGCACGACGCTCTACATCCCCGTGTTCGTGAAGGGCGCGTTGCTGGAAATCGGAGACGGCCACGCCGCCCAGGGTGACGGCGAAGTGGACCAGACCGCCATCGAGACCAATCTCGAGGGCCGCGTGCAACTCATCGTGCGCAAGGACATGAAGCTGGACTGGCCACGCATCGAGACACCGACGCACTGGATCACCATGGGCACGGACACCTCGCTCACGGTGGCCACGAAGATCGCCGTGACCGAGATGGTGACGATGCTCCAGCAGATGAAGGGCATCACGCAGACGCAAGCCTACCAGGCGGCGTCCATGGCCGCCGACCTCCGCATCACCGAGCTGGTGGACCAGAACGTCGGCGTCCACATGATGATCGCGAAGTCCTACCTGGTGGCGACGCCGCGGGCACGGCCGTAGCGTGCCCGCGACGCTGGACGAGCGAAACTAGAGCACATCTCCGGCAAGCTGCGCCGGCTCCAGGCGCGGGGCCAGCAGGTGCATGCAGCCCAGCGCGACAACGTAGATCAACCCGCAGAATACGAAGATATACCGGTACGCGCCCGGATCCTGCTGGAGCAGGTAACCCACGACACGCTGGAAGATCACGCCGCCCATCGCGCCCGCGAACCCGCCGAACCCCACGACGGACGCCACCGCTCGGCGCGGAAACATGTCGCTTGCCGTGGTGAAGAGGTTCGCCGACCACCATTGGTGCGCCGCGGCAGCGATGCTCACCAGCGCGACCGCCGACCACATGCTCGACACCCGTGGCGCGAACATCGTCGGGATGATCAGCAACGCGGCGAGCAGCATCGTCAGCTTCCGGGCCCGATTCAGGTTCATGCCCGTCTTCATCAGTGCGCCGGAGAGCCACCCGCCACCCACCGACCCCACGTCGGCCACGAGGTAGATGACGATGAGCGGCATCGTCAGGCTGCCGAGCTTCACGCCGAAGTTCGCGTCGAGAAACTTGGGGAGCCAGAACAGGTAGAACCACCACACCGGATCGGTGAGGAACTTGCCGACAACGAAGGCCCACGCCTGCCGGTGCTTCAGCACCTCGAGCCAGCTGACCGACGTGACTTTCGAGTCCTGGTCGCTGCGGATGTACGCGAGCTCCGCGGCGCTGAGCTTCTTCTGCCGCTCGGGCACTTCGTAGATGGCCAGCCACAGGACGAGCCACACGAAGCCGATGATGCCGGTGCCGATGAAGGCCCACCGCCATCCGTGGTTGAGCGCGATCATCGGGACGAAGTACGCCGCCGCCAGGGCACCGACGTTCGTGCCCCCATTGAAGATACCAGTCGCAAACGCGCGCTCTCGGCGCGGAAACCACTCTGCGGTCGTCTTGATGGCTGCCGGGAAGTTGCCCGATTCCCCAAAGCCCAGCGCGGCGCGCGCGTAGGAGAACCCGCTGGCGGTGTTGGCCAGCGCGTGCGACATCGCAGCCAGGCTCCACACAGCGATCGCCGTCGCGTAGCCCTTCTTCACACCGATGCGGTCCATCAGGCGCCCCGCTCCAAGGAACCCGATGGCGTACGCGAAGCTGAACCACGACGTCATCGCGCCGTAATCCGTCTCGGACCATCCCAGCTCCTTCGTCAGCGTCGGCGCCAGGATCCCCAGCACCTGCCGGTCCACGTAGTTGATCGTGGTCGCCAGGAAGATCAGCGCACAGATCGTCCATCGATACCCGAATCCCGGTGGCGCCACACTCTCCGCCGCACCCGCGTCCTGAACCACCATTCACTCCCCTCCGTCTGTGTGGCCCATTGCTGCTACCGGATGACGCGCGCGCCCCTGCCCTTCATTGCCGCTTCCACTTCTTCCACCCGCACCATCGAGGTGTCGCCCGGCGTGGTCATGGCGAGCGCTCCATGCGCTGCTCCGTACTCCACGGCAGCCTGCGGACCCATCCCTTCCAGAAAGCCGTACGCGAGCCCGGACGCGAAGCCGTCCCCGCCGCCCACACGATCGTAGATCTCCAGGTTGTCGCGCTTCACCGACTCGTGGAGCGTTCCCTGATAGTACAGGATGGCACTCCAGTCATTCAGCGTTGCCGTCGTCGCCTTGCGCAGCGTGGTGGCCGCCACCTTGAAGTTCGGGAATTCACGCACCGCAACCTGGATCATCTTCCGGAAGCTCTCGGTCTCGATGGTGGTGAGGTGCTCGTCCGCACCCTCCACCTCGAAGCCGAGGCACGCGGTAAAGTCCTCTTCGTTGCCGATCATCACGTCCACGTACTTCGCGATGTTGCGGTTGGTCGCCTGCGCGCCGGCCTTTCCACCCTGGCTCTTCCACAGTGACGCGCGATAATTGAGGTCGTACGCCACCACCGTGCCGTACTTCTTCGCCACCTCCACCGCCTCGATCACTGCCTCCGCCGTATTCGACGCAAGTGCGGCGAAGATTCCGCCGGTGTGGAACCACCGCACCCCTTCGTCGCCGAAGATCCGCTCCCAGTTCACCTCCCCGGGCTTGATCTGCGACGCGGCCGAATGCCCGCGATCCGAGCAGCCGAGCGCGGGACGAATGCCGAAGCCCTTCTCGGTGAAGTTCAGCCCCACGCGCGTGTTGCGCCCGAGCCCGTCGAATTCGCGCCAGAGCACGTGCGACATGTCCACGCCGCCCTGGAGGATGAAGTCCTCCACCAGCCACCCAAGGTCGTTCCTCGGCAGGGCGGTGACGACAGCGGCGCGCTTGCCCCAGCACTTTCGCATCGCGCGCGCGACGTTGTATTCGCCGCCGCCTTCCCACACCTGGAACGATCGCGCGTTGCGCACGCGGCCAAAGCCGGGGTCGAAGCGCAACATCACCTCGCCAAAGGACATGCAGTCCCATCGCGTGTCAGCGACGGGCCTGATCGTGAGTTCCGTGTCGGTCATTCTCTACTTGCCGCGAATGGTCTTGATGAGTTCCACCGTATCGCGCACGCGCGACTCGATGCCCGCGTAATCCTGCTTGTCCAGCAGTTCCTTCGTGATGAGGTTGCCGCCGATACCACACGCCACGATGCCGGCGCCAAACCACTGGCGCAGCGACGCTTCCGTGGCTTCCACGCCGCCAGTGGGCATGATGCGCGTCCATGGCATGGGACCAAGGATGCTCTTCACGAAGTCGGGACCACCCACCGACGAACCAGGAAACACCTTCACGATCTCGCAGCCCAGCTCCTGCGCGTACCCGATTTCCGTGGCTGAACCGCACCCGGGACTGTACGGAATGCCTCGCCGATTGCACACCTTCGCGACATCCGCGTTGAGGAGCGGACCCACCACGAACTTCGCGCCGTTGGCGATGTAGATGCCGGCCGTGGGCGCATCCACCACGGAGCCGACGCCCATGATCACCGAGGGGTCTTCGCGGGCGAAGTAGCTCGCCACCTCGTAAAATGCGTGCGCCGCAAAGTCACCGCGGTTCGTGAACTCGATGCACTTGGCGCCGCCGTTCGCGCACGCCTGGATCACCTTGCGGCAGACGTCGACGTCGGGATGGTAGAACACGGGGATTACCCCCTGGTCCATCATCGCGAGCAAAACGGATATGCGATCTGTCGCGGCCATGCCTTACCCCCTCGAAATGAGTCTCCGGCCTGAAACTACTTGTCACCCCGTGCGAGCCCTACGGCTTCGCACAGGGCGGGCTCCGCGAGTCGAGATGACCTGCCAGATATCGCCCGCTGGTCCCTGACGCTGCCGTCGTTCATTGAACGGTCGCGGTCAGGTGCCGCTCGAGCGCCGAGTGCATGCCTTGCGAACGAATGCACGACAGGTGATCCGCCACTGCTTCCGCGAAACCCGGAATCGCGGCGAGATCCGCGCCCCACAACGTACTGTCGCCACAGATGGTGGACACCACATGGGCCACCGGCGCACTGGCGTCCGCGGGAAAGCCTTCATAGAACGCGCCCAGCCGGACGCCTTGGTCGTCGGCCGGTAGCGGCAATCCCTGCGGCCGGCGCGGTGCCTGAAGTCCAACCTGTATGTACTGAAGAAACGCGGCAAAACCGAACGCCAGCGACGGCGGCACCTGCCCACGGCGTGCGGCGTAGCGGACGATCGACGGCACCACGCGCACGCGCATCTTCATCGTGGCCTGCAGCGTGATGTCGATGAGCGCATGTCGAATATGTGGATTGCGAAAACGATCGAGCACCGCCTCGACGTACTCCTCCGCCCCCTCCACATCCAGCGTTGGCGCGATTTCGTCCAGCATCATGTGCCGCACGTACCGCGCGAGCGCGGGCTGCGTGATGGCGTCGCGCACGAGCTGGAATCCCATCTGCAGCGCCACAGACACGAGCAGGGTGTGCGCGCCATTGAGCAGGTGCACCTTCCGCTTGCGGTACGGTGCAATATCCGGCGTGACGACGATACCGGAGTCCGTGGCCCACGTGAGCCGCGCGCGCAGCCGCTCGTCGCCCTCGATGGCAAACAGCCGGTACGGCTCGCACGTCGTGAGCATCTCGTCGTCGTAACCGAGCATCGTGCGCAGCCGGTCCACGTCACCGCCCTTGGGCGCTCCAGGTACGATGCGGTCCACCAGCGTGTTGCAGAAGGGCACCGCATTCTCCAGCCACTCCATGAACGTGGTGCCGAGCTCCCAGCGCCGCGCAATGGATATCACAAGTTCACGCAGCCGCGCGCCATTGTCCTCGATCAGCTCGCAAGGAATCACCGTGAGCCCGCGGGCCTGGTCAAAGTCGAAGGCGCTTGCGCGTTCGAACAGGAATCGCGTCAGCTTGGCGGGAAAGGATCGCGGCGGAGCGTCTTCCGCACCGCTGTCCTCATCCGCCACGATGCCCACTTCCGTGGTATTGGAGAACACGTACTCCAGCAGCGGCTCCCGCGCGAGCGCCAGCACTTCATTCCATTCGTCCGACGCGGAGAGCGCGCGGCTCACGGAGCTGATGATGCGGCACTCGCGAATCGGCAGACCGTGCTCGATGCCTTCGACAACCAGGGTGTACAGCCCATCCTGCTCGCGAAGCGCACGATCGCGCACGCTGCCCGTGGACGCGATCGCCACGATGCGTCCGCCGAACCGGCCGTCCACGTTCGCACGATGCACGAAGTCATCGATGAATCCACGCAGCAGCGCGCCCGTCCCGAACTGTACTGCTCGCTCGGGAAGGTCCAGCAACGCGGCGGCGGGAACATCCACCACGTCTCCACGCTCGCGTCGAACCGTATCCAGCAGCGAGCGATTCAATCGTGGCATCACAGCGTCACCCCGTCCTTCCAGATCGCGATCTCGCGGTAGCCATGCGTCTCGTTGTTGGTCTGCTGTCGCCCGGACGCGATGTCGAGCACATAGGCAAACAGGTCGTCCGCCATCTCGTCCATTGAGCGCGTCCCGTCGAGCAACGCGCCCGCGTTGAAGTCGATCCAGTGCGGCTTCTTCGCTGCGATCTCCGAGTTCGAGGAGATCTTGATGGTGGGCACGGGAAATCCCAGCGGCGTACCCCGCCCGGTGGTGAACAGCAGCACCGTGGCCCCACTCGCGATCATGGCTGTGCACGACACCCCGTCGTTGCCCGGTCCTTCCAGCAGCGTGAGCCCGCCCGGCGCAGCCGGCTCGCCATAGCGCAGCACCCGCGTCACCGGTGCCTGACCGCCCTTCTGGATGGCGCCGAGCGACTTCTCCTCGAGCGTGGTGAGGCCACCGGCCTTGTTGCCCGGCGACGGATTTTCATGGATGCTCTGGCCGTGCCTGGTGAAGTACGCCTTGAAGTCATTGATCATCGACACGAGCTGCTGGTACACAGGCTCACTCGTCGCTCGATTCATCAGCAACTGCTCGGCGCCGAACATCTCCGGCACCTCGGTGAGCAGCACACCACCACCATACGACGTGAGCTTGTCCGCCACTCGGCCCACCACCGCGTTGGCCGAGATGCCGCTGAAGCCATCGGAGCCGCCACACTTGTGGCCGATCACCAGCTCGGACGCACTCACCGTTTCGCGGCGGTCGTCCGCCATGCGCGCAATCAGTTCCTCCACCATCACGAGGCCGCTGGCGCGCTCGTCCATCACGTCCTGCGAGTTGAAGAACCGGATGCGGCTGCGATCCACGTCGCCCGCACGCGCGAGGAGCGCGTCCATCTGGTTGTTCTCGCAGCCCAGGCCCAGCACGAGCACGCCGCCCGCGTTGGGGTTGCGCATCAGGCCCGCGAGCACCGCCTGCGTGTGCGCGAGATCGTCCCCCAACTGAGAGCAGCCGAAGGGGTGGCCAAAGGCATATACCCCGTCGATGTGTGGGGCGCCGCGGGCCATCGCGCTTTTGGCGATGCCGTCCGCGACGAAGTTGACGCAGCCCACGGTGTTGAGGATCCACACTTCGTTGCGCGTGCCCACGCGGCCATCAGCGCGGCGATACCCTTCAAATGTGGGCGCCACGCCGGCTGCACGCGGCCGCTCACCCGATGGCGAATACACGTACTCGTGCATTCCCTCCAGCCGTGTGCGCAGGTTGTGACTGTGCAGCCACGTACCCGCCGCAGCCGGCTGCGTCATGGCGCCAATGGGAAATCCGTACTTCACCACGGGCTCGCCATCCGCCAGCGCGCGGAGCGCGAACTTGTGGCCCGCCGGTATGTCGTCCCGCACCCGGACGCGTGCGTCGGCGACATCCACCTCTTCTCCCGCCGACAGTGCACGGATGGCGACGGCAACGTTGTCAGCCGCGTGGATGCGCACCGCATCCGGGCGGGTGACCGGTGAGACCATGGTGGACATCTGCGTCAGGCTGGCGGCGTGGGAAAGCGATAGGTCTCGCGCGCCAGGTCCACGGCCAGCGCACGGGCCATGTCGCGGGCATCATCCATGTCCACGATGTGCCGCGCCACGAGACCGCCAATCCAGTTCGCATCCATTCGTCGAGCCAGGTCATGTCGCGCCGGAATGGAGCAGAAGGCGCGCGTGTCGTCGTTGAAGCCGGCTGTATTGTAGATGCCCGCCGTCTCCGACACCTGCTCGCGGTAGCGACGATTGCCCTCGATGGAGTCGTGGAACCACCAAGGCGGACCCAGTCGCAGTGCGGGGTAGTGCCCGGCCAGCGGTGCCAGTTCCCGCGAGTACGTGCTCTCGTCCAGCGTGAAGAGCACCATCCTGAACCGCGGATTGCTGCCGAAGCGGTTCAGCAGCGGACGCAGGTTGCGCGTGTATTCGGTGGCAAGGGGAATATCCGCGCCCTTGTCCGGACCGAAGTGCTCGAACATTGCCTGGTTGTGGTCGCGCAACGAGCCAGGGTGCAGCTGCATAACCAGGCCGTCTTCGACGGACATGCGCGCCATCTGCATCAGCATGTGCGCTTCGAACTGCCGCTGGTCCGCGGGCGTCGCCTCGCCGCTCAGCGCCCGCTGGAACAACCGCTCGGCATCTGCGGGCGAGAGCTCCGCGGTGTACGGTTCCATGACCCCGTGATCGGTGGCCGTCGCGCCCATGGACAAGAAGAACTGGCGGCGTTCAGCGAGTGCCGAGAGCAGTGCATCACAGCTGGTGATGGATTCGCTCGTGACCACTTCCAGGGCGCGCACTTCCTTCGACCACGCTGCGTGCTGCGCAATGCGAAACAGCGTGTCGGGGCGAAAGCTCGGTATCACGCGCTGGCGACCGTAGCTCCAGGACGACGAGCGAATCTTCTGGTGATGCGGCAGCGAGTCCACCGCGGAGTCCGTGGTCGCCAGCATCTCGATGCGAAACTGCTCGAACAGCGCGCGCGGCAGGAACTCCGGACTGGTGAGCTTTTCGGCGATCTCGTCGTAGATGCGCTGGGCGCTGTCGCTGTCGAGGCGCTCGCGGACGCCGAAGACGTCGTGCAGTTCGTGCGCGAGCCATGCGCCCGAGGGCGTTCCCCGGAAGAGGTACCAGAAGTCCGCCACTCGCTGCCAGATGATGCGCGGGTCTGTTTCCACCGCGGATCCATCGCGGGTGGGGACTCCGACGTCCTCCATCCTCACGCCCTGGCTGTGGAGCATCCGGAAGATGTAATGATCCGGGATGATCAGGAGCGCGGACGGCTCCGGGAAGGGCGCGTTCTCGGCAAGGAGCGACGGGTCCACGTGTCCGTGGGGACAGACCAGGGGGAGATCGCGCGTCTCCTCGTAGAGCGCGCGCGCAACGTTCCTGATGGCCGGGTCGGAGTCGAAGAACCGGTCCGCGTGAAGGTGAAGCGGACGTCCCGCCATGACGGTAGAACTCTGCCCGATGGGATTCACGGCACTGGCCATCGCGCGCGAGGGGCTGTGGTGGGGACGGGTCCGCCGTGGACGCGCCGGAATTTGGGCACTTTCAGAACAATAGGCGGGCGGGTAAGACCTGCTTATCGAAGCGTTTGCGACTCATCCGTGCAGCGGTGCGCCGGAAAGATTGCTCTTGCAAACCGATGGCACAGACCCGATTTTGTTCCAACAAGAAACTAATGCGACCCGTTCAAATGTACCTCTCGGGTTCCCCACCCGCAATATTCGCCCACCGCACTCGCCCCTCCCTTCGTGCTGCCCTGATCGACGCGAGCTCACCCTCTCGCTTGAATGAACCCTTGAGAAAAATCGACACCCGCGACTTCCAACGCGCCACCCGCACCACCTCCCGCGATATCAACCGGCGCATCATGCTGAACCTGGTGCGCGACCACCAACCGCTCTCGCGCGCCGACCTCGCCCGCCGCATGAAGATCGGGCGGGGCGTCGTCACGTCGATCATCCAGGAGCTGATCGACGAAGGCACCATCTATGAAGGCGCCACGGGCCACACCGCGCGCGGTCGTCGGCCCACCATGCTCCACGTGCGCACGCAGGACCGCCTCGTGGTGGCCGTCGACGTGCGCTTCAGTCGCACGTTCATCATGCTCAGCGACTTTGCCGGATCCCAGCTGGCTCTCGAATCTTTCGAAACCATCTTCGACCCGGACCGGCTTGTAGCCGAACTGATCGCGCGCATCGGGCTGCTCTCGCGCACGCATGGCATTGCCGGCCGCTGCGAAGGCGTGGGACTCGTGGTGCCCGGCATGGTGGAGCGCATCACGGGCCGAGTGCTCATGGCGCCGCAGCTTGGATGGCGTGACGTGGACATTCGTGATCGCCTCTCTGCTGGCGTCGGCCTGCCGGTGCACATCGAAAATGCACCCATGGCGTGCGCCCTGGCGCAGATGTGGCTGGGACAACGTGGCAACAGCATCGACAATTTCGTCTATGTCACCGTGTCCGATGGCGTAGGCGCGGGCATCGTGCTGAATGGGCAACTCATTCGCGGCGACTCCAATTCCGCCGGGGAATTCGGCCACAATCCGATGGACCCCGACGGACCCCAGTGCATGTGTGGCTCACATGGATGCTGGGAGGCATACACGTCGAACCAGGCCACCATCTCGCGATACCTGGGGCGCGAGCTGACCCCCCTCTGGGGCGGCGCCGTGCAGCACGCCTCCACGCTCACCATCGACGACCTCATCGCCCTGGCCCGCGGTGGCGACACGCGCGCCGCCAGCGCGATCGTGGCCACGGGACACTACCTCGGCGTGGGCATCGCCGACATCATCAATGGCATCAACCCGTCGCATGTGTTCGTGGGCGGCGAAATCACCAGCGCCTGGGACCTGATCCAATCCGCGGTACGCGACGGCATCGCCCAGCGCGCATTGACCCCCGCCGGCAAGGCGACGCCCGTGACACCCGAACAGCTGGGCGGCTATCCGCGCCTCCGCGGCGCCACGGCACTCGTGGCAGCACCGCATTTCGCGGCGCCGAGAGTCGCGTGATGACTACCGGGCTGACAGTCCGACAGTCTGACTATCCGTCTCCTGCTCATGACTGACATCTCTCCGCGCGACGTCGATCTTCCCCTGCACGACGACGTTCGGCGGCTCGCCGCGGCACTCGGGCGCGTCATCCAGCGCCTCGAGGGAGACGACGCATACCAGACCGTCGAGACCCTGCGACGCGACGCGCGCGCCCGACGCCGCGGCGACCCGGATGCACCGAACCTCGAGCAACTGCTCGCGCGGGTGGAAGCCCTGACCCTTCCGCACTGCGCCACCGCCGCGCGCGCGTTCACGCTCTTCTTCCTGCTCATCAACACGGCGGAGCAGGTCCATCGCGTTCGACGCACACGCGTCTACGCACGCGACGCCGACGCGGCACCACAGCCCGCCTCGGCACGCTGGACCATGCGCAAGCTCCGCGCGAGCGGGCGAACCGCGGACGACGTACTCGACGCCATCGCGCGGCTCGACGTGCGGCCCGTGCTCACCGCACACCCCACCGAATCCACGCGACGCACCCTGCTCGCACTCCAGGCGCGCGTGGCCGACCTGCTGCTCGCCTGGGAGTCCACCGCCCACGCAGAGCGACGTGCCCTCGAAGAGCGGCTCGACGGGGAGATCGAGCTGCTCTGGCTCACCGCCGAGGTGCGCAACGACCGGCCCACCGTGCTCGATGAAGTGAGCACGGGACTCTGGTATCTCGAAACGCGCCTCATCGACGCGACCGCCGCCGCGCGCGATGCCCTCATGCGCGCGTTCGAGGATGAATTCGGCGCCACCGCCGACGCGCTGCGCATCCCGGTACCCATCCGCCTCGGCAACTGGGTGGGTGGCGATCGCGACGGAAATCCCAACGTCACGCCATCCACCACCCTGGCCGCGGCTCGACGTGCAAGTCACGTGATGCTTGGCCGCTATGGACGCGCCATCGCCGACCTCACCGAGCGTCTGTCCCTGTCGGCGCAACTTGCGTCGCCGCCCGAGGCGCTGCTTGCATCCATTGCAGTGGATCGCGAGCTGTTGCCAGACGTGTGGTCCGCCAATCGCACGCGGAACGAGTCCGAGCCGGTACGACTCAAGCTCAGCTTCATGGCGGCGCGCCTCTCGGCAGCGCGGCGCGTGGTGGCATCGCGCGGCGCCGGCGCGGTGAAGCCCGAGGAGGTGGGTTACACGAGCGCCGATGCCTTCGAGGCAGACCTGATGCTCGTGCGACAAGCACTGCTCGGCGCGGGCGCAGTCGAAGCGTGCCGCACGGTGCTCGATCCCACCGTCGCCGTGGTGCGCGCGCACGGCTTTCACGGCTTCATGATGGACATCCGCGATCATGCAGACATGCATCACGCCGCGATGGACGAGATCAGTGGCGTGCTCGGACTTGCGACGTTGGACGCCGGGGCAATGCGTGCGGAGCTCACGAGCCGTCGTCCGCTCGTGGGTCCTCACCTGCCCGTGAGCGCCCCAACGCAGCGCGTGCTCGACACGTTTCGCGTCGTCCGGTTGATCCAGGAGGAATCGGGTACCGCGGCGGCGTCCACGTACATCGTCTCCATGGCTCGCGAGCCGGAAGACCTGCTGCGCGTGTTGCTGCTCGCGCGGGAAACCGGCCTCGTCGATCTCGCGGGAGACACACCCGTGTCGCGACTCGACGTGGTGCCGCTGTTCGAGACTCTCGACGACCTCGACAACGCGCCCACGGTCATGCGCGGCCTGCTCGCCGATCCGGTGTATCGCCGCCAGCTCGCAGCGCGCAACAACCGGCAGGAGGTGATGCTTGGCTACTCCGATTCGGCCAAGGACGCCGGGCTCCTCTCCGCGTCGTGGGGTCTCTACCGCGCGCAGGAAGCGCTGGCCTCGGTGTTTCGCGACGCGGCAGTCGAGTTGGTGCTCTTTCACGGACGCGGCGGCGGCGTGGGGCGTGGCGGCGGATCGCCGGTGCATCGCGCGCTATCTGCGTTGCCCCCGGATACGGTGAACGGGCGCATCAAGATCACCGAACAGGGCGAGATCATCTCGCAGCAGTTCGGCCTGTTGCCAGTGGCCGAGCGGACGCTCGAGGTAACGGTGAGTGGTGTGCTGCTGCATGGGTTCACCGACTGGCGGCGCGACCATGATGCGGCGGAGGTCGCGCGCTTTCGTGTGATCGTCGAGGGGCTGGCGAGCCGTTCGCACGGGTTCTACCGCGCCCTGGTGCACGACAGTCCTGAGCTGTTCACGCTGTTTCGTACCGCGACTCCCATCGCTGAACTTGCCGATGCGCGCTTCGGCTCGCGGCCGGCGTATCGGCCTGGTGCGAACGCCGGCATCGATGGCATTCGCGCCATCCCGTGGGCATTCGGCTGGACGCAGATCCGGCTCATGCTCACCGGATGGCTCGGTGTAGGCACCGCGCTGGCCGAGGCGTGTGCGTCGGAGTCCGGGTTGGCGGAGCTGCGCCACATGGCGCGAACGTGGCCCTTCTTCGACGATTTTCTCGCGAAGGTGGAGATGGTCTGCGCCAAGACAGACCTCGAAATTGCGCGCGCATACGTCGAGCGGCTTGGTGGTGATACAGCGTTGCTGTCGCGGCTGGAGGAGGAGTTCGGGCGGACGGTGGACAGCGTGCTGCGCATTCGCGAGGCCACGCAGCTCATTGCGGACGTGCCGGTGCTTCAGTCGGCGATCGCGTTGCGGAATCCGTATGTCGATCCGCTCTCGCTGATCCAGGTGTCGTTGCTGCGCCGCAAGCGCGCTTTGCCGGAGGCGAGTGACGAGCGCGCCCTCGTGGATGACATCCTCGCGACGACGCTCAGCGGAATTGCGCAGGGGCTGCGGAATACTGGGTGATGCGTTGCTGGCGGGGGAAAGGCGTTGTTCGTAGGCAGCGCGAATCTCGCGAATCCTTCGAATCCACGCGAATCCTTCCTCGCTGACAGTCGACCCCCAAGGCTAAAAATGGCTTCCTCGTTTCTGTGGGATGGCGCCGACCTGGCCGCGCCGCGAACGAGGTATTCGCATGGATTCGCTTGATTCGCGTGGATTCGCGCTCGCGACGGTCAACGCCCATTCGCAACGCTGTTACGAAACGCCTACACCCCCGATTCGCTCAACGATGCCTGCATCGCGAGATCCTCAAGAAACGGATACTGGGCGCGAATGCTCGCCACACGCGCTGTCGC
>JACMOE010000621.1 GCA_014378185.1 Gemmatimonadaceae bacterium
ATCTTGTTTTTCTGTGCGTAAGGTGGGAGCGGGTGCTCATAGAGAAGTGGCATGGTCTTAGAGCCATCTTCATCCGCAACACCGTCGCCTGGCAGGCCGTAATTGCTCACGCGGGTGGCACGCGGACGGGTCAGGCGACGGCGAACTTGCCATCGACGAGGGCGCGGATTGCGTCCCAGTGAGGCTGTCCTTGCAGGCGTGCGGTGCCGGTGACGGATCGATATCCGGCGTGGATCTGGGCGCCCCAGCTTGAGCGGAAGCCGTTGGTGACCTTTCGGAAGATCACCGAGGGCCTGATTTCCCGCTCGGAGACATTGTTTGTTGGTGGCACCTCTCGATCGGCAAGGAAGACGAAGAACTTGGTCCGCCACGCCTTGATCTGTTTTTGCAGCTTGCGGCCGTCAGGATGCGCGACCGCCACGGCGACGAGTGCGTCGAGCTTTCGCTCGGCCTTGCCGGCGTATGCGGCGAGGGTGCTGTCCTTGAGTTCGTGTCGTCGCTTTCCGACCCGGATCGCCCATCGCAGATGATCGCGTATCCCGGGGGCAAAGACATTGTCGCCACAGTCGATGGCATACTGCACATCGCGCAGCACGTGGGCGAGGCAGACCTGATGGCTTTGTCCGAGCGCTTGCTGGCCGGCATAACGGTCCGACACCCAGACTTCGGGTCTGTGGTCCCCAAGCACGGCTTCGGCAACACTTCTGGCCCGGCGCGGTGCGATCTCGTGGAGAACCGCGCGGTCGGACAGGAACACCCATTGCCAGTGCGTCACCCCGTCGATGCGGGTCGTGGTCTCGTCCGAGGCGATGACGCGGGCGCCGCGCAACTTGGCCTTGATGGCGGCCCTGGCCGTGTCGAGGCCGGCTTGGGCGCGCCGAAAGCCGTTGCTGATCGCGCCTTCCGAGATGGTCAGCCCGAACAGCTCTGCCGCCATCCGCGACAGGCGCTCGAAGCTGACGTGATGGCTGTGGTGCAGATAAAGCAGCAACGAGTGGATCCCCGGACCGAACGGCGTTCCAGGCGCCATGCCCGCAGGCGCCTCTGCCCGGTAGCGCCGTTTGCACCCGCCACAGCGCCCGCCGAACAGTTCGACCCGCGTCACAACCGGACGGATCACCGGCAGGTCGATGTGATCATAGCGATGCCGGCGACGCTGCACCGCGCCCGACACGTCGGTCTCGCAGTGCGGGCAGGCGCCGGCAATACAGCGTTCCGTCTTGTCCGGTGCCGCGCTCAGTGGCCGCGAAACGCCGGGTCGGGAAGGACGCGGGCGCTTTGGCCGGATGGGACTGCGCTTGCGGTCCTGCCGCCCGGGGCCGTCCTGCGACGGCGGCGTGTGCGAGTTCGAGGACGTCTTCTTCGGCTGCGGTTTGTTAATCGCCGCCTCGAGCTCGGAAATCCGCGCCGTCAGCCGCTCGATCAACACCGACTGCTCGATTAGAAGGGCGTCCTTCTCAGCCTCGCTGAGCCGATAACGAAACGGTGGCTTCATCCGCATGTTGACTCATATTCCGAGTCTCAGCGCAACCCCGTTTGCCAGCCCCGTGAGCAATTACGGTCGGGTAGCCAAGGTAGAGGCCATAACGCCCCTGCTCGGTGCGTTTGCGCCCCAACAATTTGCGCGCTGCCTCGCTATCGGCCAGCGCGGCCGGCGTCATCGGCAGTTC
>JACMOE010000622.1 GCA_014378185.1 Gemmatimonadaceae bacterium
ACATACGCATACGGCCCACCGGTCATGGAGACGCGGCTGCCCGCTGACGCCAAGCAGAGGACAATGGGGCCCATGGAGGCGGCGCACACGAGGTAGGCCAGCGGGGCGGGAGCGCCCAGCGTCGCCGCCGCGCCCGACGGGAGTCGAAAGATGCCCCCGCCAATGGTGACGTTCACGATGCCGGCAGCGAGACCCCACACGCCGATCACGCGGATGAGCCGTCCGTCACTGGCCGCCGTTGGCGGGGTGACCTCCGTCACAATTGATTCAGCCACGGGGCGGTGTGTGTTGCATGGTGGGCGGAGCCGGCGGTCGGGCTTCGAGGGTGACGTGATGGCGGCTCGGGACCGGTGCAGCTGTGCGCGGCCCGAAGTTCGCAGAAGATCGGGCTGAAAGACTAGACCTCGCGCTGACACTGCGCCACCATTCACGACGCCGTGGGTCTGCCATTGGCGTCGAGTCCCCAACTCACTGGATCACAATGCCTGCACGCTCGCGCACTCTCCGCTCACTCGGCTTCGCCTTCGGAGCCGCCCTGCTACTTGGCGCACCACTTCGCGCACAGGCCGCGGCCCTCTCCTCCACGGGTGTCGATTCCGCTGCATCGGCGGCTCCCATTACCGCGGAGTTCGCGCCCGTCGTGGCCGGCCCCACACGCGACGCGGCGACCGTCGCGGTGCGCCACACTTCGGCCGCGGATGCCCCGGCGCCGCAGCCCGCCGCGCGCGGTCATGACCGCGGCGTGGCGCTGATGATCGTCGGCGGTGCCGCGATTCTCACCGGTGTCGTGATCGGCAATGGTGCCGGCTACGCCATCTCTGTCGCCGGCGCGGTGGTGGGGCTGTACGGGCTGTACCAGTACCTGCAGTAGCACGCACCTTCGTGAGCAAGAGAATCGCCCTCGTCCTCGGCGGCGGGGGCCTGAAAGGCTTTGCACATATCGGCGTGTTGCGCGCACTCGAGGAACTGCGCATCACGCCTGATGTGTATGCCGGCACGAGCATCGGTGCGTTGATTGGCGGCGCGTACCTGAGCGGCGGCACGGTGTCGGACATGGCTGCCCGGGCGATGGCCATGCGACGCAAGGACCTTTTCCGCGTCAATCATTTCGGCATGCTGCTCGACCGCATGAACTCCTCTTCCATCTACCTGGAGGAGCCGCTGCGCCACCTGTGCGAAATCTCGATTGCCGAGGGGGATTTCACCACGCTGCCCAAGCGGCTCCTCGTCAACACGGTGGATCCGGACCGGGGAGCGCGCGTCGTGTGGGGCCTGCCCGGCCTGGAGCACGCCAGCGTGCGAGATGCCGTCTATGCGTCGTGTGCCCTTCCGGGATTCTTTCCGCCAGGCCACGTGGCCGACCGCACGTGCATCGACGGCGGCGTGGTGGACAACCTGCCCGTCTCCATCACGTCGCACTTTGCCGACATCATCATTGCCGTGGACGTCGGCAGCTCGGATGCCTCGCAGGAAGGGCGTGCCGATTCCCAGGGCTTCGCCACCATCTACATGCGCGCGGCCACCATGATGTTCCATGCCCTGCAGCAATTTCCTCTGCAACGGTGGCATGGCCCGCCGATGGTGCTCATTCGCCCCAGGGTCGATGACGCCAACTGGCTGAGCTTCTCCAATACCGAGGCCAATATCGAGGAGGGCTATCGCGCCGCCATGCGCGCCCTCGAGCGCTTCGACTCCTACTGGGACAATCCGAGCTGCGTCTTCCCACGCCGTCGCGTCGAGATCGTGGTGGATCAGGAAAAGTGTACCGGATGCGGCCTGTGCATGAGCCTCGCGCCTGCCGTGATGGGCATGGACAGGCACGAGAAGGCGTACGCGCGCACCCACGTCGTGGAATGGTCGCCCGCGGACGGCGGATTCGTGCATGAATGTCCCACTGGCGCCATCACGACGCATAACGTGCATCAGCCCGCGTCGTCCCAGAACGCGGAGGATCAGCACGATCCGTCGCCCAGCGGGTCGGGCGGCTGATCAGGGTCGATCGTCGGCCGCAAAGTCGATGAAACCGCGAATGGGTCGGCGGTTTGCCGCTACTTCCCGCCAGTGAGCAACCGGACGATCGACACGTAACTGTCCACGGCGCGTTCCAGCTCTTCCACCGCCACGAACTCGTCGTCGCGGTGCGCCACGTGAATGGAGCCAGGCCCGAACAGGTAGGGAGTGCCCCACGCCGGCATGGCCGGAATATCGGTGGCGAACGCAACGACCGACGTGGCGAAGCCTGGCAAGGTGCCCAGCCGCACCGGTGGCACCTCGATACCGCGCTCGACGGTCGCACGCCCGTCCGCCCACGCTTCCAGTTGTGCCCACACATCGTCGCCGTCGGTCACGATCCGCGCCATCAACCGTGCCTCCGCACTCGGCGCCACGACGTTGTCCGCCACGCCACCCGACAGCTGCCCGATGTTGATGGTCGTCTCGCCGAGCAGATCGTCCGTGGGCAGCACGAGTGCGTCGAGGTCTGCCAGGAGGTGCACGAGATCACGCGTGGCGGAATGACCCAGGTGCGGATAGGCCGAGTGTGCCGCCTCGCCAGTGGTTCGCACGCGGACGCGCATCGCGCCCTTGGTACCAAGGGCGAGCGTGCTCTCCGTGGGTTCGCCATTCACCAGGGCGCGACTGGCGAAGCCAGTGCGCTCCAACCACGCGTTGGCGGCATGCGCGCCGTCATGCGTCGTCTCTTCACCAATCACGAACAGCAGCGCAACGGGCACCCCGTCAGCGCGCAGGCGCTCGGCGGCGCAGAGCATGGGTGCGGCGATGCCCTTGGCGTCGCATGCCCCGCGCCCGAAAATGCTCGTGGCATCACGTCTGGGCGGCAGGTAGGGCGGCACCGTGTCGAGATGCGTGGAGAGCGTGACGTATGGTCCGTCACCGGCGGTGGCGAGGATGTCGGCACGGGCGCCGCTCACCGGGATGAACGTCACGCGCCAGCCGCGCGCTTTCAGGGCGGAACCGAACGCCGCCATGAGTGTGGACTCGTCACCGCTCGTGGACTCGATGGACATCAGCCATGCGGTGATGGCGGCAACGTCCGAGTGATCTGGTGGAAACGGCGCGATGGTCACGAAGTCCTCGAGGTGGGGGGTCGCCAGACAAACCTACCCGTCCACCGGGTGAGTCCGCACCGGCCTCGCCTGCCACTCGCCATGCGCTGGCCAACGATGGTACATTGCGTCCAGCCTGCCGGTCGCCCGCTCCCTGGAGCGCTCGCCCCGGCAGTGGCTCCGTTCTCCACCGTCGCGCAGGGCCATGCACCTGGCGATACCGCGAGACCCGTAATGACCTCTCTCGATTCCTTCGGCAGCCGCGCGACCCTCGATGTCGCCGGCAAATCGTACACGATCTACCGGTTGGATGCACTCGCTGCGCTCTCCAGGGGCAACAGCCAGAAGCTTCCTTTCAGCCTGAAGATCCTCCTCGAGAATCTCCTCCGCAACGAAGACAACGGCTTCGTCAAGAAAGCCGACATCGAAGCGATGGCCAACTGGGACGTCCGCGCCGGCGTCGAAAAGGAAATTGCGTTTCGCACGGCTCGCGTGCTGCTCCAGGACTTCACCGGCGTGCCCGCGGTCGTTGACCTCGCCGCCATGCGCGATGCCCTCGCCAAGCTCGGCGGTAACCCCCAGCTCGTGAACCCGCTGCAGCCGGTCGACCTCGTGATCGATCACTCCGTGCAGGTCGACGAGTACGGCACCGAAGCGGCATTCCTGCTGAATACCAACCTCGAATTCGAGCGCAACGTCGAACGCTACGTGTTCCTTCGCTGGGGACAGGACGCGGTCAAGAATTTCCGCGCCGTGCCGCCGGGCACCGGTATCTGCCACCAGGTCAACCTCGAATACCTCGGCAAGACCGTATTCGTGAATGAGGAGACGGGCGAAGCCTACTGCGACTCGCTCGTCGGTACGGATTCGCACACCACGATGATCAACGGCCTGGGCGTGCTGGGATGGGGAGTCGGCGGGATCGAGGCAGAAGCCGCAATGCTGGGCCAGCCGGTGTCGATGCTCATCCCCGAAGTCGTCGGCTTCAAGCTCCACGGAAAGCTCCCCGCCGGCACAACCGCCACCGATCTCGTGCTCACCGTCACCGAGATGCTGCGCAAGAAGAAGGTCGTCGGAAAGTTCGTCGAGTTCTACGGTATCGGTCTCAGTTCACTGAGCCTTGCCGATCGCGCGACCATCGCGAACATGGCGCCGGAATACGGCGCAACGATGGGGTTCTTTCCCGTGGACGCCGAGACGCTCAAGTACCTCGCGCTGAGCGGGCGCAGCGACGCACAGGTCGCACTCGTGGAAGCATACACGAAAGCGCAGGGCCTCTTCCGCACCGATGAAACGCCCGATCCCCTCTTCACCGACACCATCGAGCTCGACCTCGGCACCATCGAGCCGAGCATGGCCGGTCCGCGCCGTCCGCAGGATCGTGTGCCGCTCAAGGCATCGAAGGCGATGTATCGGGAGGCCCTCCGTGCGGACCTCGACAAGATTGCCCCCGACAAGATGGCGATCAAGCCGAACGCCGCAGGTGTCGCGGACAAGAAGCCTGCGCTCGGTCAGGACCTGGTCCGCTCGGATGGCGAAGGCATGGCCCAACCGCAGCACCACAAGCACGAAGGCGCAGTCTGTCACTACATGGGGAGCGATTTCACCCTGCGTCATGGGTCGATCGTGATCGCCGCCATCACGAGCTGTACCAACACCTCCAATCCGAGCGTCATGCTCGCGGCGGGTCTGCTGGCGCGCAATGCCGTGAAGAAGGGCCTTGCTACAAAGCCGTGGGTCAAGACGTCCCTTGCGCCCGGATCCAAGGTCGTCACCGATTACTTCAACGCCGCCGGCGTGACCGAGTATCTGGACAAGCTCGGCTTCAACCTCGTGGGCTACGGCTGCACGACGTGCATCGGCAACTCGGGCCCCGTGCCCGACCCGATCGCTGCGGCCATCGAAGACGGCAAGCTCATGGTCGCAAGCGTGCTGTCCGGCAATCGCAATTTCGAGGGCCGCGTGAATCCGCTCACGCGCTACAACTATCTCGCGTCACCGCCGCTTGTCGTCGCGTACGCGATCGCGGGTACCATGGACATCGACCTGACCACCGAGCCGCTCGGCCAGGGAACCGATGGGCCAGTGTTCCTCAGGGACATCTGGCCCTCCTCGCAGGACGTGCAGGACGAAATCATGAGGAGCGTGAAGAAGGAATTCTTCGTGCACCAGTATTCCGACGTCTTGAAGGGCGATGAGCACTGGCAGGGACTGAACGTCCCCGCCGGCGAGACGTACGCATGGCAATCCGATTCGACGTACGTCAAGAATCCACCGTACTTCGAGGGCATGACGATGCAGGCCCCGGGCATCCTGCCCATCGCTGGCGCCAGGGCGCTCGCGGTCCTCGGTGATTCCATCACCACCGATCACATCTCACCGGCTGGCAACATTCCCGTCGCGAGTCCGGCGGGCACGTGGCTCATTGCGCAGGGCGTCGCCAAGCGGGACTTCAATTCGTACGGCGCGCGGCGCGGCAACCACGAAGTCATGATGCGCGGCACCTTCGCGAACATTCGCCTTCGCAACGAGATGGCACCGGGCACCGAGGGTGGATGGACCGCCACTGAAAAGGGCGGCCAGCCGAAGTTCATCTACGACGCCGCGATGGAGTACGTGAAGGCGGGCACTCCGCTCGTCATCCTCGCCGGCAAGGAGTATGGTACCGGCTCGTCGCGCGACTGGGCAGCGAAGGGCACCACGCTCCTGGGCGTGCGGGCGGTGATCGCCGAAAGCTTCGAGCGCATCCACCGGTCCAATCTCGTTGGCATGAGCGTCCTGCCACTAGAGTTCACGAACGGTGACACCCGCCACTCGCTCGGCTTGACCGGCTTCGAGACTTTCGACATCGTCGGTCTCGACGCGACGCTATCCCCGCGTCGCACGCTCACCGTACAGGCCACTGCCGCTGATGGTACGGTGAAAACCTTCTCCGCACTGTGCCGCATTGATACGCCGGAAGAGCTCAACTACTACAGGCACGGCGGCATTCTGCCCTACGTTCTGCGGTCGCTGGCGGCGAAGTAGCACCAGCGGTCACGATGAGCAAAGGCGGCGCCGTGCACCCCGCCACCTTCTACCGCGTCATCCCTTCGTACGGGCGACCGGCCGGCGTGCCGTGATGATGGGACTGGATTCGCCGTCATCGAGCATGACGTTGTGCTTCTTCGAGGTCGCCGCCTCGATCTGCTCGAGAAGATCGCGCTCGATGGCCTTCACGTCGAGTGGCTGAAGCATGTGACTCAGCTCGGGATCGTCGCTCACCCGGTGACCAAGCCGCGTATAGAGGCCCGCCACCAGTTGGAGCGTCTTCGTGACCTCCTGCTCCACGCGAAGATTCACCTGGAGCCCCAGTTCCTCGCGCAGCTCCGCAATGGCAGACTCCCGCTTCTGCGCCATCAGCACGAAGATGGACAGGAAGATGGCCTCCAGCGACACGATGGTCGTCATCAGCCCGAACGGGAACGGATCGATCGGCCTGAATCCGAGATGGCCGGTGTTCCACAGGATCCAGATGGTGAAGGCCAGCAAATGAACGACGAGGAACGCCGTCGAGCTGGCGACGTCGTTCAGCCAGTCGACAAGCCGCTCGAGCGTGGAGCGATGGGCGGCGTGCTGTGCCTTGATCGCCCCGAAGGCGAGGTTGGCGACGTACCGTCGCTTCCGCCGTTCCTGGCTCGCATCGCCGTCCTGCGATGCGGTGATGGCTTGCTCCAGCGGTGAATTTTCGTCTGTCATTTGCGGAGGTCAAGAGCGAGAAGCGTGGCGTTCAGCCATTCATCATACAATGGAACAGGTGCAGACACGAACGCCCACACCAATAGTCCGGTGTGAGCGCTGTGTAGGGGGAACATTGCCGCGGCCGAAAGGCACCGCAGACGACCGCAACTACGGCTGCTTCACGTCTACGGTGTGACCGATGATACCGCCCAGGATGCCGCCGGCCGCCGCGCCAATGAGGCCACCCTTCACCCTGTCGCGGCTGGTCGTCGCACCAATCACAGCGCCGGCGGCCGCACCAATGGCCGCATCGCGACCGGTATGCCGAATGGGCTCACGAGGGACGCTCGGATAGTACGTGCCGGACGACGACCCGCTTGAACTGCTCCGCGACGCGGACCGACGGGACGACGTGCGCACAGGAGCCGGCGCGCGATACACCTGCCGTGCACTACTCGGCGCAGCGCTGTACCGCGGCGCCATACCGTTCGCCGCCAATTGCTGCACGGACGGCGAGGTAAACTGTTGCGCCTGGTAGGGCCGCGTTTGCGCCGCCAGCGCGAGATCGTTCTTCAGCGCGTCATCCGGCCGCGAATCCGAGCCGCGGCTGCATGCGCCCAGCAGCGCCAGGGCCGAAACCGACAGGGT
>JACMOE010000623.1 GCA_014378185.1 Gemmatimonadaceae bacterium
AGCCTCGCATGAAGGTGGTGGATTGGCACCATCGCATCCGCCTCGCGCTGTCCACGGCGATGATGGTGGGTCATGGCCGTTCATTGCGGGAGCGTGCGCAGCAGTTCATGGCCATCGCGCGCACGAAGGACATGACGCGCGACCTCATCCTCATACGCTGCGATCGAGGCGCGGAGATCGCCCGGCAACTCGGCTTCCCCCCAGGCACGGCGGCGGCCATCCGCTCACTTGACGAGCACTGGTGCGGGCTGGGGTACGCGCGCGGGCTGAGTGGAAGCGACATTCCGCTCCTGGCCCGCATCGCGAATCTCTCGCAGACTCTCGAGGTGTTCTTCAGCCGCGGCGGTCCGCGCGCCGCGCTGGCCGTGGCCCGGAAGCGCAGCGGAACGTGGTTCGATCCGGCATTGGTCAAGCTCGTGCGAGACTGGAAGCGCGACAAGGCGTGGTGGACACTCCTCGCCGGGGACGTGACGCAGGCCGTGCAGGACGCCGAGCCGAGCGACCGCGTGATGATCGTGGACGGCGACGGCCTGGACCTGGTGTGTCGCGCGTTCGCGGACATCATCGACGCCAAGAGCCCATTCACATTTCGTCACTCCACACGAGTCGCCGATGTGGCGCGCGAAGTGGCGCGGCACTGTGGCTTCGACGAAATGGGACAGCGGCGCATCTATCGCGCGGGATTGCTGCATGACATCGGAAAGCTGGGTGTCTCCAATACCATCCTCGACAAGAATGGCCCGATGACGCCTGAGGAGCGGGTGCAGATGGAACTGCACCCGCGGTTCACGCTGGAGATACTCGAGCGTGTCTCGTCCTTTCACAGCTTCGCGCGCACCGCGTCCCTGCACCATGAGAAGCTGGACGGCTCGGGCTATCCGTTCGGCGTGAAGGGCGACGAGATGGAGCTGGCGGCGCGCATCCTGGTGGTGTCGGACATCTACGACGCGCTCACGTCGGACCGGCCGTATCGCAAGGGAATGCCCGAATCGCGCGCGATGGAGATACTCGAATCCGAGCGCGGCACCAAGCTGTGTCCAACGGCACTGGACGCGCTCGCCGCAGTGCGCGCGGCGGCTGGGCCACGACGGATATCAATGGAAACCCTCGCCCATCAGTAACAACTCGGAGGTCTGACGTCAGGCGTCCGATGTCCGACATCGGGCGCCGCGCCACCGATGTTTTCGCCGAATCTGGTTGTCCTCTCAAGTGACGTCAGAAGCAGACGGCCGACATCGGACGTCGCACCCAACGTCAAACGCAGGGTGTGATGTCTGATGTCACTCATCGGCTTCTGACGTCACTTGAGAGAACCACCCGACCGGGAGCAAACCGTGGCGGCGCGGCGCCTGATGTCGGACATCGGACCCCGGACTTCAGACCTCAGGCCTCAGGCCTCGGATTTTGAACTTTGGACTGTGGACTTTGAATGCGTCAGGTCCGCCACCGCTGGTCCGCTGATCACCTTCCCCTTCGGATCGAAGCGCGATCCATGACATGGGCAGTCCCAGCTCTTCTCGGCCGTGTTCCAATCCACGATGCACTTGAGGTGCGTGCACACGGCCGAGCATTCGTGCACCGTGCCCCTGTCGTCGCGGTAGGCCGCGATCTTGTGGAGACCGCGCCGAATCACCCGCCCTTCGCCGCGCGGAATGTCGGCCACGTCGCTCACCTGGCCCGGCGTCACGTAATCACCGAACTGCACCGCGACGTCCGCGCCTTCCTTCACCAGGCCCAGCAGCTCGGTGGAGTGCAGGGTGATGCGCATGGGATCGTAGAGCGCCGCCCACGGATGCTGCTTGCCGGAGATCAGCGCCGGTAACAGCATGCCAGCGATGGTACCGTGCGTCATGCCCATCCCCGAGTCGCCGGTGACCAGCCAGACATGCTCCGCGCCGTCAGGATTGGCACCGATGAACGCGAGGTAGTCCGCGGGTTCCAGCACCTGGCCGCTCCACTGCGCAATGCGCTCGCCCAGTGCGGGCCACAGCCCGCGCGCCCAGAATTCCAGGGCGTCGAACCGGTCGCCAGCGTCGTCCTCATGTGCCGTCTTGTGATCCTCGCCGCCAACGATCATCGCGTCGCGCCCGCCGTCCATCGGCTGGATGCGCACGTAATGGTAGGGATCCGGCGTGTCCCAGTAGAGCGCATCCGGCACGGTCCCTGTCGGCACCGCAAACGCCACCACGAACGTGCGATACGGTGCCTGCTTCAGGTGCGTCACCAGCATGTCGCTGATCGCGCCGTTCGTGCAGACCACCACGTCGTCCGCGGCCACCGTCATGCCGCTGGCGGTTGTCACCATTGCCGGTGCTCCACCCTCGATCTTCTCCACCTTCGATTCGCCGAAAATCCGCCCGCCATGGCGCTCGATGGCGGCCGCGAGCCCAGCGAGATACTTGAGTATGTGAAATCGGCCCTGCCGGGGAAAGCGCAGGGCAGGCCCACTGTCGAATCCCGGCGCGGACGCCACCCGTTCGACACCAGCAAGTCCCGCGCGATGAGCGGCAGCCAACTCCTCATCGAGCAAGGACTCCGTGTCCTCGCCGCCAAGAAACAGGAAACCGTCAAGGCGCGTGAAGTCACAGTCGATCTGCTCCTCACGCACGATCTGCTCGATGCGGTCAATGGCCGCCGAGTGACTCTCGGCAGCAATCCGCGCGCCGTCCGTGCCACGTGACTTCTCGAGCGTTGTGTACCGGTCATCCAGCGCATATGTGAGATGCGCGGTGGTGCGACCGGACTCTCCGCTCGCCACTTGATGCAGGTCCACCACCACCACGCGCCGCCCCGCACGCGCGAGCGTATACGCCACCGTGAGACCGGCGATGCCCGCACCCACTACGCAGACGTCCGTCACGAGATGTTCGGTAAGCGAGGGCCGAATTGGGGCCTCGATGAAATCATACCAGAGAGATCGCGTGGGACCGGACATGATGCGCTGGGCTCGAGTGAGTGCGGCTGGGCAAAATGATCAAGGCAAATCGCCGTCCAGTGCGTCTGTCGCTGGCGTCGTGCCGGGCACGTCCTATCTTGGCTCACATGACCGCCGCCGCCACGCTGATCATTTTTTCCGTCGGGCTTTTCGCCGGTGCGGCCCTGATGCTCGCCGCAGTCACCGTGCTCAAGCGCACCTCCGGGTCCGACACCAGCGCCGCAACCACCCAGCTCGGCAACCTGCTCGATCCATTGCGTGAGGAACTCGAGCGCTACGACCAACGGCTCACGAGCTTCGACCGCGAGCGGGCCATGCAGTTCGGTGCGCTGTCCGAGCAGCTCCATATGGTCGCTGCGGCGAGCGAAGGGCTGCGCGACCAGACCCACCAGCTCTCGTCCGCCCTTCGCACGCCGAGCGTGCGCGGTCGCTGGGGCGAGGTGCAGCTTCGGCGTGTCGTGGAGCTGGCCGGTATGGCCGAACACTGCGATTTCGACACGCAGGTCACCACGCAGGGTGAGTCGCTGGACGGGGAAACCCGCCGTTTGCGTCCCGATATGGTGGTACGGCTTCCCGGCGGCAGGTCGGTTATTGTGGATGCCAAGGCGCCATTATCGGCATATCCGGACGCCAATACAGCGACAGACGAGCGAGAACGCACCCGACTGCCCCGCGCGCATGCCGCGCAGCTTCGCAGCCACGTGGACGCACTCGCCCGCA
>JACMOE010000624.1 GCA_014378185.1 Gemmatimonadaceae bacterium
ATCCAGGCAGAAGCGCGCAAGCTGGAAGCGGAGCGCGACGTGAAGTCAGCAGAGGCGGACGCGCTGCTCGCCGCGCATCATCACCTGGCGTTTGCCGTCGCGCTGCTGCAAGTCGCGATCGCGCTGGGCGCCGTCGCGGCACTCACACAGCAGCGCTTCGCACTCGCGTTGTCGGCCTTGTCCGGAGTAGCGGGAATCATCCTCGCACTCTGGACCGCCGTCAGGCACCAATAGGTACCACGCGGATTCTTAACGGAAAATTTGTGTAAGCTGGCGCCTGCCGTGTCGCTGCCTCGTTACATCTATAGTGCTTGCGCATCCTGCGGGGCAACCCGCTTCGCCTCTCCAATTGTCTGTCGAGATGCACGACCTGAAAGACCTCGGCGCCTGGCTGCAGTCCAACGAGCCAGCGCATGAAATGCTCACGCCGTCCACGCTGCCCGATCCATGCTTCACGCTCGACGGACGCGAGCACGTGTCGTTCAGCACCAACAACTATCTGGCGCTGGCAAACAGCCCGCGCCTGATAGCCCGGGCACGGCAAGCGCTCGAGCACTACGGCGTCGGCAACTGCGAGTCGCGCCTCCTCGGCGGCAATCTCGCGCTCTACGAGACGCTCGAGGCGCGGCTCGCGGCGGTGAAGGGAAAGGAGTCGGCGCTCATATTCGCCACGGGATACCTCACCAATCTCGGCGTCCTCACTGCGCTGGTGCGCACGGGACAGCTGGCGCGCGCCTTCGGCTACCGCACGCGCACGCGTTGGACCCACGAATATTTCTCCGACGAATTCAACCACGTCAGCATTCGTGAGGGCATCAGGGTCTCGGGTGCCACGTCGCTGTCGTACCGCCACCGCGACATGAATGACCTCGAGCGCAAGCTCAAGGCGTCGAACGCAAGCATCAGGATCATTGCCACCGACGGCGTGTTCAGTCAGCATGGGGACATCGTTCCACTGCCGGAAATGCTGGAGCTCGCTGAACGGCACGATGCGTTCATCTACATCGACGACGCGCACGGCACGGGCGTGCTCGGACCCACGGGCTGTGGTACCACTGAATACTTCGGCGTGAGTAGTCCCCGCATCATCCACATGGGCACCCTCAGCAAGGCGTACGGGTGCATCGGTGGCTTCGTGGCCACCGATGAACACATCACGCGCATCCTTCGGCTGGGTTGTCCGGCCTTCGGTTTCACATCCACGCTGCCACCGGATCAGGCGGCCGCGGTGATCGAGGCCATTGACATCGTGCGCGAAGAGCCCGAGCGGCGCATGCGGTTGTGGGAGAACCAGCGCCACTTCGTGGACCGCATGCCCGCAGCCAGCTTCGACCTGACGGCCACGGAGACCCCCATCGTGCCGCTGGTCATTGGTGACGAGGGTGAATGTGCGCGACTGGCGGCGGGGCTGCGTGCAGTGGGAATTCATGTGGACGCCATCATGTTTCCGGCGGTTCCCGTTGGTCAGAGCCGCCTGCGCTTCATCATGAACGCGCATCACACCGTGGAACACATCGACCGAGTGGTGGAGACACTGCAGGGCCTGGTAAGCTTCGCGTAGTCGCTATGCCCGCGCGAGCGAGAGCGTGAACGTGCTTCCCTCGCCGGGTGCGCTCGCCACAACCAGGTTGCCTCCCATGCCACGCGCCAGGTCGCGGCTGATGGAGAGTCCCAGCCCCGTGCCTTCCTGTTCCGGTCCCGAGTTCAGCCCGCGGCCCAACTGCACGAACGGCTCGAAGATCGAGTCCAGCCGATCCGCGGGAATTCCGACACCGGTGTCCGAGACGATCAGCTGCACTACGCCACCCGCATCG
>JACMOE010000625.1 GCA_014378185.1 Gemmatimonadaceae bacterium
CCGCCGTCCGGACCGCCGTGGCCCGCATCCACCACCACCAGCCGCCGCTGGCGCAGCGGACCTCCGGGAATATTGCGCGCGACGACAACAGGGGTGCGCTCGACGCGCGGCTCACCGCCGGGCGGCCCACTCCGGCGCGTCGTGGGCGCGCGCGGCGGCGTTGCGGCAGCCTCACGCGTCGCAAACGTCTGCCCGGAGGAGAAGGCCCGGAGTTCGAACCGCGCGGGGTCCCAGATGAGATTGGTCACGATGCGCGGGATGATTTCCGCGACGAGCTGCAGCGGCACGAAGAGCGCGCCCTTCCGGACTTCCGGCGCCGTCGCGAGCTGATAGGTCTGGTCGCCGACCTTCGCGAAATGCAGCCCTTCTTCCACCTGAATGGCCGTTCCGTTGACGATCAGCACCCACCGGTTGGCAGTGAGGTGCGACACCGTGAGCGGCACGATCGGCCGCAGGAGCTCCGCGCGCAGCAAGGGACCACCCGGCGCTGCGACGAGCGGGATGGAGCTGGAGCGCGCGGCGTCCTTCACCACGAGGGGACCCGTGTGCGCGAGCGAGTCCACGGCCGGCATCGCGCCCGCGAGCTGAAACGCCAGGGCCAACGCGAGCATCATCGCGCGCGAAACACGCGGGCGATCTCGCGATCGGCATCCTTGGCCTTCGCGTCCTCGCGCTTGTCGTGCGCCTTTTTCCCCTTGCCGAGTGCCAGCGCCACTTTTGCAATACCACGTTTGAAGTAGAGCTCGAGCGGCACGAGGGTGAGGCCCTCTCGCTCGATTGCACCTATCAGACGCCCGATTTCCCGTTTGTGCAACAACAGCTTGCGGGTGCGGGTCGGTTCGTGGTTGTTGTAGCTGGCGCGCTCGTAGGGCGAGATGTGCAGGTTGATGAGGTAGATCTCGCCGTCGCGCACCATGCCGTAGGCGTCCGAAATGTTCGCCTTGCCGTCGCGAAGGGATTTCACCTCGCTGCCGGTGAGGACGATGCCGGCCTCGTACGTGTTCAGGATGATGTAGTCGTGACGCGCCCGCCGGTTCTTGGCGATGGTCTCGATCTCTGGCTGCTCGTCGGACTTCGACATGTCGGATTGGGACGCGGCGCGCGACGCTGCGGGCCAGCATTTCAACATAGACGGCGCACGAGATCGCGGCAACGCAGTGCGTTGACTTACCATCGTTCGCCCGATTAATATCTGTGTCTGTTCCCGATGCGCTCGGGTGGTGGAACTGGTAGACACGCAGGTCTCAGAAGCCTGTGCCTTCACCGGCGTGGGGGTTCAAGTCCCCCCTCGAGCATGGCAAAACGAACGAGAGTCGATCGCGGTGCGATCGCCTCTCGTTCGTTTTTCCTGTGCCCTGCGCTCACCCGTCTGCCCCGCGGCCTCGCAACTCCAACTCGACCGGCAACTCGTCACTCGTCACTCGTGTCGCGGGCTACGAGTCACGACTCTGCAGTGACCAGTCTACGTGGGCAGCCGAAGCGCCAACGAATTGGTCACCGCACCATTGACGGAGCCACATCCTCCGGCAATTGCGGCTCCCCGAAGCTCTCACGGAGCGAAGCGTTGGACTCCAGCAGATACCGCGCGACGAGTTCCGCCCCACGGAGCACGGCCGGTTCGTCCTCCCGGATCGGTCCGCCCGAAAATGCCAGCAGGTTCTGGGCGACACGCGTGGTGGACGAGCCAGGGGTGCGGGACGTGAACGCATCACGGTAGGCGCTGAGGCGCGCATTGAACTGCCGCTCCGCCAACTCGAGCAGCCCACCATCCACGTTGCGATCCTTGTGCATGCGGTGGAGCAACGCCCGCAATGCCTCGGAGGGCGTGCGATCATCGAGTGCGTCGCGCTGGGCGACCAGGATGCCGAGTGAGCGGCGCAGGTACCGGAGCTCCCACTGCGCGTGATCCATGTCGCCCCGCGTGGCGTCCCGTGCCAGCCACTCCACATCCGCCGTGACGGGCTCCGCCATGAGCGCGGCGGCGTACCCCGCGCTGCGCCGCGTCAGTGCCCGATGGTCGCGAAAGGAGCGGAACAGGCGCACGGGCGCCAGCTCGTCAGCCCTGCAGGACGGGCAGCGCGAGCCGCCCGGACGCAGACCGTTGTACCGCCGCCTGCTCGAGCCCCACGTGCTCACGCACCTGACGTTCCTGCATCAACAGGTCGCTCAACCGCACGCTGTCCAGCACCTCATCAATGCGGCGCTGCAGCAGTTCCCACACCGGGCGGATGCTGCAGTCGTGCGACTCGGCGCACCGCTCCGCCTCGACCGGGTGCGACACGCAGTGCACATCGAAGGTGGAGTGTTCCGACGCCGAGATCACGTCACGCACCGTGATCTCGCCGGCGGCGCGCGCCAGGCGATAGCCACCATGTGCACCGCGGGTGCTCGCCACGATGCCGGCACGCCGCAGCTTGAGCATGATCTGCTCGACGTAATCCGCTGGGAGCCGCTCCTGCGATGCGATCTCGCGGCCCGTGACCGGCGCGTCGCCAGACCGCCGTGCGAGATGCAGGGCGCAGATGAGTCCGTATTCGGCTTGGGTGGTTATGCGCACATGGGCAATGTAGTGGGGTTGGCGCGGTGGGGCCATTCTGGGCGCTTCCACGGGCCGCTCGCTTCGCGGGCCGCTCGCTGGCGCTCGCTTGACGGGCCGGCGCTACGCGCCTCGACGGGCCGGCCGCTCCGCGGCCTCGACGGCGAGGGATGGCCGTCCAG
>JACMOE010000626.1 GCA_014378185.1 Gemmatimonadaceae bacterium
GGCGTCGGCATCACCATGCACAAGGCGAACGCGCACGCGAAGTGGCCCACGCTCCACCGGGCTCACGACGCGGTATCGATCCGGTACGGCGGTGGGATCCCCGACCATGAGCGGCGTGACGGCACCATTGCACCCGGACGAACGGGCACCGACCGTGGCGAGATCAGTGATGCCGGCGAGACTTATCACACCTGTCACGGCCAGCGGCGCGCCGCCCGCGCGTAGCGGACCTGATGCGTCGGCTGCCGTGCGCGACGCAGCCCACAACGCGAGCTGGCCACCGGCCGAATGTCCCATGAGCACCACGCGTGTGGTATCCAGCCGCGGAAACTGCGCGGCCAGCGTGCGGACGTGATCCACCGCAAGGGCCACGTCGTCGAACGTGCCGGGCCACCCCCCACCGGCATCGCCCAGTCGCCGATACTCGATGATCCATATGGCATATCCATCCGCCGCCAGCGCCGCGGACGCCGCTGCCATGTGCGCGAGATCGTACTGCGCGCGCCAGCACCCGCCGTGGATGAACACCACAATCGGCACGCGCTCGCTTCCCGGCGGCAACCGCAATTCGCCGAACTGGAGCGGCAATGCACCGTACGCTATGCGATGGTCGGCCGGAGGCGCTGTCGTCGCGGCAAGATCGCTGTATTGAATCATCCGACGTGGTGGGTGGGTGCGTGCGCAGTGCTCGCGGCGAGGTACGCTAACGCTGCACCACCACTCCCGCACGCGACTGCACGAGCGCCTGATATACGAGCGTTGGGAACTTCCCCCCGATGTCGGAACTGTTGGGCAACTGGTTCATCATGAACACGATTACCAGTCCCTCCGCGGGATCCACCTTGTACGTACTCGCATACGCACCACCCCAGCCGAAGCTGCCCACCGACGCGAGTCCGTCCGCGCCGAGCTTCTCCACCGTCTGGAAGCCCAGGCCAAATCCCTGGCCCGGATTGCCGTAGAGTGTGCCGCTCTGCGGCGTCGTCATGAGGTTCACCATTTTCGGCGACAGGTAACGCACGCCGTCCATCTCGCCGTGGTTCAGGATCATCTGGAGAAAGCGCGCGTAGTCGTGCGCCGTGGAGAGCAGGCCGGCACCACCAGCGAAGCTCTTGCGCGGTCCGTCGACGTAGTCGCCCTGACCGCGCGAACCATCCGGAGCACGATACAAGTGTCCGACGCTGTCCGCATACACAGTCACGAGCCGAGCGCGCTGGGCGGGCGGCAGGAAGAAGTACGTGTCGTTCATGTGCAGCGGAGTGGTGATGCGCGTGCGAATGAATTCGTCGAGCGGCATGCCCGAAGCGCGCTCCACCACGCATCCGAGTATGTCGATGTTGTAGCCGTACACCCATGCCTCGCCAGGCTGTGCCACGAACGGCACCGTTGCCAGCCGCTCCATTGTCGTGCAGATGGGTTCGTCCTTGTCCGCCGTGTACCATCCCCATCCCGCGGCGGGGCCGAGTCCCCTGGCCGCGTACCGCTGGGCGACGAACGCATCGGTGCCGTACGAAATGCCGGCTGTATGCGTGAGCAGGTCCTTGATGGTGATGCGCCGCTTTGCCGGCACCACCGTGCGTCCGGTGTCGGCGCGCAACGCCACGGTCGTGTGCGCGTAGGCGGGGATGAAGCGGCTCACGGGATCGTCGAGGGCGATCCTGCCCTCTTCCACGAGCATCAGGATCGAGGCGCTCGTCAGTGCCTTGGACTGCGACGCGATGCGAAAGATCGCGTCGGGCCCCATGCGTCGGTTCGCGGACTTGTCCGCCCAGCCGACGCTGTGCTCGTACACCACCTTTCCGTCGCGGAGTACCAGCCCCACTGCGCCGCCGATGCGGCCGGAGTCGACATACTGCTGCATGAACCGGTCGATCCGCGCGAGCCGGTCAGGCGCGAAACCAAGCGGTGATCTCGCGACGGATCGTTGCGCGTGCGTCGCCATCGGTAGGACGACGAGCAGTGTTGCGGCTGCCAGCAGGCGACGGTGGACCATGAAATCCTCATGCGGGGGTTCAAGACGACAATATGGCGCGGCGCTCCGCGCTGGCAACGATGAGATCCCTACCCCCATGACGTCGCCGGATGAATCCGCCCGGCAGCGCGAGCGCGTACCCATCATGCTGTAACTCGGCGGCCGCCATGTACGGCGCCCTCGCGCGAGCGCAGGTAGCGCGGCAAATTTACGGCTGCTGCTTGTTGCCTGCTGGCGCGATGGGGCCGTCGAACACTCTCTAGCTCTGCTGCTGCAATGATGAAATCACGCTGGATTCGCTGGAATGAGACGGCCGTCCTTCACCTTGACTACGCGAACTTCAAGCAGGACATCGAGGGCTTGCGCGCCGAGGTGCTGGAGGCCGATGCTGAAATCCTGCGTGAACCGAAGGGAACAGTCCTGGTGCTGATCGACCTTCGCGACACCGTGGCTTCAGCCGCGGTTGTTTCGATGTTCAAGGAAAGCTCCGCGATCACGACGCCCCATATCCGGCGCCACGCGCTCATTGGTGTTACCGGCATGAAGCGATACCTGGCGGACAAGGTCGCGCGACTGGCCGGCCGCCCGATGCGGTTGTTCGTGACGGAACAGGAGGCACTGGACTGGCTGGTGAAGGGTGAGCCGCCCAGTGAGCACGCGGATGTCATCGGGGTGCAATTACAAGGGTAAGGCGCCGCACCTTTACGGTGTCCGTCCTCGATGAGCCGCGCCATCCGCTGCGCCGACGAACGGATTCTCGTGGGCAAGGCGTTGTACGTCCCCTGCTATGCGCGCGTTGATGCCGTCGAGGCTATCCTGCATCCGCGTGCGCGCGAGCGCCAGGAGGCTGGCTTCGTACCCCTTGCCTGACGTCGCGCCTTCCCGGGTCACGGCGAGGGCTTCCGGCACGCCGACGTGCACCACACGCGGGCCGAACGGCCTGGGCAGCATGTTGGCGAGCACGTTCCTCCATCCCTTGCGCATCAGGCGATCGCGAATGCGCTTGAGGCTCTCGAAGATCTGCTCCTGCGTCAGCATGGGCGATGCATACACCTCGCGCGTGAATTCGCCGAGTCGCTTGGCTTCCTCGGCCATGGCGAGATCGTGCTTGAGGGCCGCTCGGTGGTCTCCGGAGGTCGCATCGCGGCGCCCATCGGTCAGCTTTGACCGGATCGCGCGCGCCATGCGTGCGACACGCTTATCCATGTCGTGCGAGGGTTCCGTTGTGTGACGCTGTTCGAGTGCTTCCATGAGGTACCGCTGAAAGGCTGACTGGCGGTCGAAGAATCCATGTGCGTCGATCGGATCTTCATAGCCGAAGTGCTGCATCTGATCGGCCAGCAGGTTGCGTTGCAGGGCATGGAACCGAAGCGGAACGCTGAGTGTGGATTGTACGGGCAGGCCAAGTTCGACTTCGATCATGCCCATCTCCCGGTGCATGCGGGCACTCACGTCGGTCAGATAGTGGTATTTCCAGACCACTGGAACGATGAACACCGGCTTGTCACCAGCTGTCACGGCGGCCTTCATCGCCATCTGGGCGATGCCCGGAAATAGTGGATGCACCACGTCATTCGTCCAGCGCACGGAGCCTTCCGGGTGCAGCAGGACTCCCGCTCCAGCGATGGCCTGCTGCACCGAGTAGTCCTTCGCTGCCTCGCCGCCGTCGTTGGCGATCAGGTTGTTCATGCCCCAGAACCGAGGCGCGGCCGCGACGATCCCGCGGTCGGCCCAACTGGCCATCGCGGGCGCCACCATCGTGGACAACTCCTTGTCGATGAGCCAGTCCGTGCCGAATTCCGGATGATTGGGTCCGATGAATGCCGCCGTGCCGGAACGCACGGCACTGGCGAGTCGCGCTCGGTCTGCCGCGGGCAGGTCGATGCGGCGAATCCAGAAATAGCCGTGCACCAGTGGCATGTCTCGCAGCCCTGGAATCCTTCGGAGCAGCGGCAGTCCAAGCAGCAGCAACCACCGGTTCACGATGCCCAGCAACCACATGAGCGTGGAGTTTGGGCGGGGCACAGTCCAGGCACCTTGCATTTTCAAACCCGAAGGGTGCTCAGGGGATGGGAGTCACTACCCGACGTTGCGGACGTATCGCCTCTCTTGGGTTGTCAGCGCGCGGCTCGGCATCGCGGCCGGTTCACCCGCATCCTGTCCCGGGCTGACAGGCGCGGGTGCCTGATGGTATCTCATCCTATTTGACACTGAGGTTCGTGCGCAGGAACGCAATGGTGCGCGGCCAGCCATCTACCGTTGCGGCCACGTTCGCGGCTTCGGTGGCTTCGTCGCGCGGCGTCTTCTGGTCGTTCTGCGCCCGGAGGAAGCCGTGCTCCGCTCCATCGTAATTCCTGCCGTAGTAGTTCTTGCCAAGGGCCTTCATGGTGGAGTCGAGGGCAGGCATCGAGGCACCGATGCGGGCGTCCTTCGAACCGTTCAGCAGCATGAAAGGAGTAGAGATCTTCGCCATCGAGTCGGCGGCGGGCGTCGAGCCGGTCATGTACGGAAAGGCGCCATAGAATGCGACGCCGCCCGAGAACCCCTTGCCGTTATTGACCGCCGCCCCCCACGTGGATTGTCCACCCCAGCA
>JACMOE010000627.1 GCA_014378185.1 Gemmatimonadaceae bacterium
CGGACCCCTCGCATGCCTCATCTCGCCTTGACTCCCGAAGTACTGATTCTCGTGGCCGAACGGTTCAAGGCGCTCGCGGAACCCGCGCGACTGCACATCCTGGCCCGTCTCCGACCCGGCGAGATGACTGTCACCGAACTGGTTGACCAGACGGCCCTCGGCCAGGCAAACGTCTCCAAACACCTTCAACTCCTGCACACCCTCGGCTTCGTCAGCCGGCGCAAGGATGGCCTGTTCGTCTACTACGCGCTGGCCGACAAGGGGGTTTTCCAGCTATGCGACATCATGTGCGGCCGACTCGAGGTGGAAATGAAGGCGCGGCACAGGTTGCTCGCCCGCTGACGTGATGGACGTATCCGTCTCTCTCGGCGTCGCGTTCCTTGCCGGGCTCGTATCGTTCCTGTCGCCATGCGTGCTTCCACTGGTGCCCAGCTACATCACGTTCATCACCGGCATGACGCTGGACGAGCTTACGGTAAACGGTACGGCGTCGGCACGGCGCCGGGCCGCGTTGCACGCGTTGCTGTTCGTCATCGGCTTCAGCCTGGTGTTCGTCACGCTCGGCGCCACCGCTACGGCGTTCGGCGCGGCACTATTGCACGTGCTGCCGCGGCTGCAGCAGGCCGGTGGCGACCTCATCGCGCTGTTCGGCCTCTACCTGCTCGGCCTGCTCAGGATGCCCGTGCTCATGCGGGAGCGACGAGTGCACCTCGCGGCGCGCCCAGCAGGTCTCGCGGGTTCCGTGCTCGTCGGCGTCGCCTTTGGTGCGGGATGGACGCCATGCGTGGGGCCGGTGCTCGCCTCGATCCTCCTCTACGCATCGACGACGGGGACCATGGCCAATGGCATGCTCCTGCTCGGCGCATATGCGCTCGGACTCGGCATACCATTCTTCATCGCCGCGGTGGGCCTCAATTGGTATCTCGCCGGTTCGCGTCGTCTCTCGCGATGGCTGCGTCCCGTGGAGATTGCATCCGGAGCGCTGCTGGTGGTCGTTGGAGTGCTCATGTTCACCGGCCGTTTCGCCTCGCTCACCGCATATCTGGCGGGATTTGGCCAGCTCATCACTCTGAGGTCCTGAATGTCGTCGAAATGTTGTTGGTGGTCGTGTGTTGCGCTGTTGGCTGGCACTGGTATGATGGCCGCGTGCTCCGGCGACCGACCGCGAGACCTCGCGCTCCCTCCCGACGTCAAGGCGCCTTCGGCGGTGCAGGTTCCGACGAGCATGCCCGCCGCTGTGGACGTACAGACGAGTCCCGCGCGCGCTGCAACGCACACGGATGCCGTAAAGCCACTCACCGCGGGCAAGCCGCGCCGAGTAATGCTCGGCGGTGTTGACCTCACCGGCGTGGGCTACGACCGTGGCAGCAGTACTGCGCCCGTGGTGATGATCGACCTCAGCGACTTTGCCTGTCCGTACTGCGGCGAATTCTCCCTCACCACGTATCCAGCCATCGAGCGCGAGTACGTGAAGACGGGCAAGGTGTTCTTCAAGTACGTGCCATTCGTCGTCGGCAGCTTTCCGCACTCCGCCGAGGCCACGCGCGTGGTGGAGTGCGCGGCAGAGCAGGGTGCGTTCTGGCCGATGGTGACTCGTGTCTATGAAGGGCAGGGCCAGTGGAGGAGGAGCGGGGATGCGTATGCGGTGCTCAGTGGCATCGCCGGCGCCGCGGGGCTTGACACCGCGCGCATTGGTAGCTGTTACGCATCGCGGCGCACTGACGTGCGCACGGCGAGGGCCTCCAGCATTGCATCCGACCTGGGCGTGCGCGTTACGCCGTCGTTCATCGTGAACGAGCGGCCCGTGCAGGGCGCGCTGCCCATCGAGGAGTTTCGCAAGGTCATTGACGCGGCACTCATGGTCAGCCACCTGAACAAGTGATGCTCGCATGCTGACACCGCTGATCCGTACGCTTGCGCAGCCATGGCCATGGTACGTGGCCGGCCCGCTCATCGGCCTGTTCGTGCCTGGCTTGCTGCTGGTGGGCAACCGGATGTTCGGCATCTCGAGCAACCTGCGCCACGTGTGCGCGATCGTGATGCCGGGTCGCATCCGGTATTTCCGGTACGATTGGCGCGCCGCGGGCGGTTGGAACCTCGCCTTCGTGTTCGGCGTCCTGCTCGGCGGCATGCTTGCCGCGCGCTTTCTCGACAGCGGCGCTCCCACTCACCTCGCGGATTCGGCACGCACCAGTATCGCCAGTCTCGGAGTGCACGACCTGACCGGCCTCGTTCCGCGCGAACTGTTCCAGTGGTCCGCGCTGCTGACGTGGCGCGGGCTGGTGCTGATTGTAGGTGGAGGTTTTCTCGTGGGGTTCGGCACCGCCTATGCCGGCGGATGTACGTCTGGGCATGCCATCTCGGGGCTCGCGGATCTTCAGTTGCCGTCGCTCGTGGCCGTGGTGGGTTTCTTCGCGGGGGGATTGATCTCCACGTGGTTCATCCTGCCGCTCCTGCTGGGGGCGCCATCATGACCGATGATGTCAGGATGACATCCGTGCCGCGCCTCGGCGTCTACCTCGTGCTTGGGGCGCTGTTCGGCGTGCTGCTCATCAAGTCCGAGGTGATTTCCTGGTTCCGCATCCAGGAGATGTTTCGCTTTCAGGCGTTTCACATGTATGGCATCATCGGGTCTGCCGTTGTGGTTGCGGCGATGTCTCTCCAGGTGATCAAGCGCATGGGCACGCGCTCGCTCGATGGCGAGCCGATCGTCGTGCCGCCCAAGGTCATGGGCGCAGGGACGAGGTATTGGCTCGGCGGCACGCTGTTCGGCCTGGGTTGGGGGTTGATTGGCGCATGCCCGGGTCCGCTCTTCGCACTGGTGGGCAGCGGCGTCAGCGTGATGCTCGTGCCGCTTCTCGCCGCGATAGTGGGCACGTGGTGCTACGGCGCTCTTCGCTCACGGCTTCCCCACTAGCTCGTGCTTATTCCGAGCTCACAGCGTGTGCTCGTAGCTCGACGACGTCCTTCGCTCCAGCCTGGTTGGTTTCGCATGATGATCATGTCGCGCACCGTATTCGCCGCCTTGTTCCTCGCCGCCTGCAGCCGAGCGCCTGCCACCGCACGCGGCTCCTCGGGCACCTTTCGCATTCTGCACACGAACGACATTCACGGCGACCTCCAGGAATTTCACGTTGATACCGGCGACGCCACCGCACAAACGGGCGATCCTGGCCGCAGCCCTCAGCAATACCCGCGCGCCGGAATCATCGGTGGCTTTCCCCGCCTCGCCGCCGCCGTGAACGACATTCGGCAGCGGCGCGGCGCGCGGAATGTCATGCTCGTGGACGCTGGCGACACGTTTGGCGATCAACTGCTGTCGAACCTCACGCGCGGTGCCGCCACGCTCACGATGATGGATGCCCTGGGCTACGACTTCATGGCGCTCGGCAATCACGACTACGAGTACACGGCGGATCGCACCCGGCAGCTCCAGGACATTGTCCGTTTTCCCATTCGCGCGGCCAACGCCATCGTCACGGCTACCGGGCAGCCATTCCTCGGCGATCCCACAGCGGTCGTCACTGTGGCCGGCGTGCGCGTGGGGTTGCTCGCCCTCACCTATCACAACACAGACCAGACAGGCAATCGCGATAACACCCGCGAACTCCAGTTCCGGAGCGGCATCGACGTCGCGCGCCAGTACGTTCCCGCGCTTCGCCGCCGCGCCGACATCATTGTCGTCGTGTCACATCAGGGTACGGTGATCGACAGCCTGCTCGGCGAGCGCGTACCCGGAATCGACCTCATCATTGGCGGACATTCGCACGACCGCATCCAGCCGCCGCGGCGCGTGGGCGGCGCGTGGATGGTGCAGGCATTGTCTGATGCCTCTGCGCTCGGCGAGCTCACCGTGGTGATGCAGGATGGCAGGTTGACGCGCGTGGAGGGAACGGTGCACGAGATGTATGCCGACCGCTATCAGCCGGACGCACGGTTCACGCGCTTGCTGGACAGCATTCGTGCGCCGTTCCGCGATACGCTCGATGCAGTAATCGCCACGGCGGCGGATCGCATCGGGCGTCATTACAAGTCCGAGAGTCCGGTTGATGTGCTTGCGGCGGAGATACTTCGCCAGTATGGGCACGCTGATGCAGCATTCCTTCCCGGGCTTGGATTCGGCGTCACGATGCAGCCGGGCCCTGTCACACGTGAGATGCTGGTGGGCATGTTCCCGCACCCCACCAGTGTGA
>JACMOE010000628.1 GCA_014378185.1 Gemmatimonadaceae bacterium
GACGGTGGAGCGAGTGGTTGGTCCCGGGTTCCAGGTGATTCCGACTCTCGCACCGGGCGCGATGGAATCGATTCGTGCTCATGCACCGGCATTCGGCGAACACGCCAGCGCTGGAGAGGCGGGCGCCTTCATCGCCTGCCTCGAATCATGGCAGGATGTCGCGTCAGCGCATCCAGCGTCGAACGGCTACCCCGCTGTAGCCGCCGTGCGCTCAGCAGTGTGCGGCTGGCTCGCGGCCATGAACGACGGTCGGGTGCTCGCCTGCCTGGATGGCGCGGTCACCACCTCGGCGCAGAACGCGCTGACGCTGGCAACGCTCGCAGGCGGCGCGGGCCGACATGCGAGTGCTGCCGAGCTCCGCTGCGCGGAGGGCATGCTCCACAACTGGCTGGCAGCAGAGCGGCTCGACATGACCTGTGGGCTACACGAGCATACTGGCCCACTCCACGGCGTGGTGCTCGAGTGGATCCAGATGCTCATGCGCTCGATGCGGCGGCACGAACGCGTTGTCGTGATGCCGATGATCGCGCGGTTGCGGGACCACCTACGTCAGCCTTTTCCGCTGGGCACGGAGCAGTTGCTTGGCGAGCACGCGCGACGCGCGATGCGCACGTGCGGCTCTCCGATGGAAGCACTCACGCATGCACAATGCATTCTCGACGCGGCACCTCAGGTGCATGCGCGCGCCGTGGGCATCCCCGTCGTGGAGTCAGCAGCGCCGGCAGCGCTCATCGTTTTCGGCCCCTCGCCCGCGCCCGGATGAGTCGAATCTCACCGCGCCGTCAACGTGCGGTGCTCCGCACGGCCAACACCGCCGCGGCGACGCGGCCCTTTGGCCCGACGACGAATCCCGTTCGCCCGCCGAACTGCAGGGAGTTGTAGGGCACCGAGTCAGTGGCGGTCCAGGTCAGGCCGCCATCATGCGATCGATCGGTGCCGTTGAGGCCCGCCGCAACGAGTTCATGTCCCTTCGTCCCTGGCACAAACTCCACCGCCGACCTGAACCCCTGTGGCGATGCCGCGCTGTCCACCAGCGTCCAGGTACGGCCTCCGTCGCTCGTGAGCGCAACATTGCGTCCGCCCAGGGCGGCCTTGCCATAGTCGCCCCCGCTGATGACTCCGTGCATCGCGTCGCGGAACGCCGTTGAGAAAATCCCCTGGGCAGCCGATTCGGAGCGGATGGGCGAGTTGGAGACGGTCCAGCTTTTCCCGAAGTCCGTGGAGTGGAAGACGCGCGCTACCGATGCGCCTCCCGTCACGAACCATGCGTCGCCGTGGCCGCGTACCGCGAGGCAACTTCCGCTTGCCGCGAAGGCGCCCTCGTTCGGAAGCGCGGGTGGCATGGCCGCAGCGGGGGCTTCCCGCCACGTGTCTCCTCCATCCGACGTGGTCACGACGAGGAATTTTCCATCCACCGGATCGCTTACGGCGATGCCGTGTCGTGCGTCCCAGAAGCGTATGGCGTCAAGGAAGGAGCCCTTTCGCGTGCTCACGAACCGCGGCGACCACGTGCGACCGCCATCCGTGGTGCGAAAGATTCGCGATGAATCCCCGATGCTCATGGCGAACGCCGTCCTCGCGGAGATCGCGGCGATGGCGCGAAGGTCCAGCGTCGCGGCGCCGGCCACGGTGCCGGCCATCCACGTGCGACCGCCATCAATGGTGCGAATCACGGTGCCCTGCTGGCCGCTCGCCCACGCGACGGACGGTGACACGACACTGAGCCCCCGCAACTCCACCGCGGTGCCGCTCGACTGCGCATTCCACTGTGCGGCGGCCGGATGGGCAATCAGGTGCAACACGAGTGGGGAAACCGCGAAGAAGGCGAGGCGCATGGCAGTGCTGGCTGAGTCGAGTGTGAACGGATGGCGCGAGGTATGGAGTATGCCTTTCCCATCACCAGGAAAGCCAGTGCCCCGGCCCGCACGCCGGGAAGATCCCACTACGCGGGAGGTATGGATGTTGACCGGAAAGGAGCGAGAGTCGTTTGCGCTGGAGGTGATGGAGGAAGTGCGTCGCTGGCCTGGTGTCGAGATGCGTCCGCACGCAAGCGCCGTCTCTGGCGAGTCCGACGGAGTGGAATTCCGCCTCTCTGGCCGACAGATCGGACATCTCCATTCCGACTGCGGCGTTCACCTGTCGCTCACCAAGGCGCTGAAGGAGAGCGTCGTGAAGGAAAGTCTTGCCGAGCCGTTGCCGTTGGCGCCGTCGTCCGGGTGGACGATGTTCAACCCGATGAACGCTGGCGACGTGGCGCGCGCCATCTGGCTGCTGCGGTTGAACTACATCCGGCTGCGTCGCCAGCGCTTGACGCCGCTCGCCTCCGCAAGCTCGGAGCTACTCCAGCAGCACGAGGCAGCGCTGGGCACGATCAGTACGGGTGTTGCCAGCGTGCTGCGCCGGACCCAGCTCAGATCGAAGCCCAGGCCCATGCCGGAGCTGGGCGCCTAGCACTCGTGCATTGATGCGCCTTCTCGCGCAGCGTTCTGGAACCTGGCGCCGGCACCGTCCGTAGGGTCATCATCGGCGGGGCCGTTGCTCGCGTTTCACCTGTTGCATCCTGTGGGAGCTCATCATGTCGCTGCTGCTCAAGGCGCTCGCACTCAAGCTTGTGGCCGGACGGACGGTGGGCGGAATGTTCGCGTTGCTCACTGTGCTGCTCGTGCCAGTCGCAGCGATCCTGAAAGTCGTCGGGCTTCCGCTGCTAGCTGTCCTCGGGGTCATCGGCGCGCCGCTCTTTCTGGTGCTCGGCGCCATCGGCTTGCCGGTACTGTTCGTGATGGGGATTGGTGCCACGCTGCTGCTGATGCTCGGCGTGGTGTTGATGCTGGGCGCGATAGCGGTGAAGATCGTGCTGCCCATCGTGCTGGTGGTCTGGTTCATCCGGTGGCTGCGCAGACCGCGTCCGCCAGCACACTTCCATCCCGATGGTGCAGCGCCGGGCGGCGCTGCACCCGGCTGATTGCGGCGCCGGCGCGGCGCGCGTCAGGGAGCGGGGGGCGTACCGCGGCGGGCGGCGCGCCCCATGCGCGCTTTGAACCACCGCCAGCGCACCCACGACATCACGCAGAACACCGCGGTCAGCTCGATCGCGAGCGGCCAGTCGATCCTCACAGGCCGAACTGCGTCAGGTGGTGATCGGTGTGCTTGTGCGCGAGCACTCCCCACGAGTGCGGCGTCATGGCACCGAACACCGGATGATCCGGCCATGCCACCGTTGGATCACGCCCGGCGAACCTCCGCACCGCTTCGGCGAACGCGCGCAGCTCCTCGTCAAACACCGCGGGTGCGCGAGCGACGAGCTCTGGTGCCGTCGGCAGGTTTTTCGGCATGGGCACCACATACAGCATGAGCTGCTTGATGACTGGCAGCCGCACCGGGTGACGCTTTGCGCGGACGACGAGGTCGCCCGACGCCATGCGCATGGCCTCGGTGATGTGCACCAGCATCTGAGGCGCGCTCATCTTTCCCCATCGAGGGGTTGCGTCCGGAGACAGCCGGCGCACGCGCACCAGGATCGCACTCCGATCCGCCTCGACCTGCATGCTGCGCATGGTTGTCTCCTAGAGGCCGACCGACAGGCCGATGGACGCGAGGTTGTCGTGCGAGTCGTCGACTCGCGCGCTCACGCGCCGCAGGTATCCCACGCGCGCCCCCACGCCGAAGGCCACCATCAGGTGCGCCTCCACACCAGCGTACGTGGGGGTTGCGC
>JACMOE010000629.1 GCA_014378185.1 Gemmatimonadaceae bacterium
ACGATCAGTCCCTTCCTCGTGATCTCCGCGAAGGGAGAGGCGCGCTACGAGAAGTCGGCGCGCCCCAGCGTCATCACCCAGAAATTGCACCTGCCTCGACAAGCGCTGACAATCAACGCCGTGTTCGAGGCGGCGTACGCGCGGGTGGTGCGCGTGCAACCGCTGAAGGACCGTGGCGGTGCGAGGGGCGATGACGGCGCCGCGCCCCTAATGCGCCGCGCATCTCCGCTGAGCCATCAAGCAGCGCCTGACGCGCGCCTCGCGAACCCGCCTCAGAACGGAAGCGGCGCCGCCGAGAGGATCGAGAGCTGCAGCGTGTGATTGCTCTCCGCGTCCCGCCCGGTCTGCTTCAGGAGATACTGGTGCAGGTATCCCGCCTCGACACGCAGCGTAGGCGTGACGTGGCGGCCGAGCGCGACGACGAGGCGGCTCTGGTCGAATACATTGAGCTGCACGTCGCGCCCGAAGCTCGCGAACAGCTCGCCCGATCCTGCCAGGTAGGGGCGCGCAGGCTGTGTGGCGTCGCCTGCGACCGGAAGCGACGCGCGCGCCATGTAGCGGAAGCGATTGGCGTAGCGCCAGCTCATCACCTGCGTCGGATCCGCGGTGCCCATGAGTCCGATCCACCGCTGCTCCAGCCGATAGCGATGCGTGACAGAGAGTGAGCCCGCACCGTGCGCCAGCGAGAGCTGCTGCCAGGTCCGATGCTCCGGAAATGCCGTGCGCACCGGCGCCTCACCATAGGGATATGTGCGCACGAAGGCGTAGCCGCCGGTGGCGCGAACGCCCGGACTCAGGGCGCGTGCGAGCCCCCCGCGCAGCAGCAGCTGCTGCCAGTCGCCACCGAGGTCGCCTCGGCGGATCTGCGACTCCAGGTGGAGGCTGGTCTTCGACCCCGCGAACAGCGCATGGTCGCCGAGGTACGTGAGCCAGGCATGGTGATTTTCCACTGTGGTGCGCGCCGGCTGCTGCGCCTCCATGGAGGAGGCGATTGCGGAGGCGAACAGCACGGCGAGCAGGACGGGACGAGGCATGCGTCAGTCGAGCATGACGACACGACCAGTCGTGAGATCGTACATGCCCCCGACGATCGCGAGATTTCCTTCCTTCACGAGGCCGCCGAGCACGGGCGACGAGTGGGCGAGGAGGCGCGTCTGCATCCGCACGTTCTCGTGGGCTACCGCCTCGATCTCGGGCTTTCCGTCCTTCGATTGGGCCGCGACCAGGTCGACGGCGGGCTGGATATGGTGGTACAGGGTGCTGATCTGTCCCGGCACGGCGTCGCCGGCGATCGTCGCCTTCACGGCGCCGCAAGAGCTGTGACCCAGGACGAGGAGGGCCTTCGCGCCAAGGACGAGCGTACCGAACTCGAGGCTCGCGAGCATCTCGGAGGTGACGATGTTTCCCGCTGCGCGGCAGACGAACACGTCGCCGAATCCCTGGTCGAAGAGGATCTCGACCGGCACACGCGAGTCGGCGCAGGCGAGGACGGCGGCGAAGGGTGATTGCTTCGGTGCGATCTCCTTGAGTCGCGCCATCGTGCGATTGGGGCCGATGGCCTTGCCGTCGATGAAGCGGCGATTGCCGGCCGCGAGCTCGCGCAGGGCATCGGCCGGCGTTCCGATTGGCGGGAGTGCGAAGCTCGACGTCGGAGCGGTCTCGATGCCCGCGCCCTCCGAGGCGAAGAGCGAGCGAGTGGGAAGCGCGGCGGCGACAATTCCTCCAGCGCCGGTGAGGGCGAGGCGATGCAGGAGCGTGCGGCGAGTGATGGTGTCGGGGGAAGCCGCGTCGTCGGATCGAGTGCTATGCGTCATTGTCGTCTCCACGATTGTGAGATGTGAAATGAGTCTAGGCACACGCTCTTTAGCGCACAAATGCAATGTTTTGCTTCCAAGTATAAAGAATGTTTCTTGACCAGAACACGATGGCGAGTGGCTCGCGTGCCTGCTTGAGCCGAGCGGGTGCGTGCGAGATCGATGCGCTCCGTCCCATGCGCATCGTTCAGGAGTTCGATTAATCGAGTACTTGTCGCGTCGAGCAGGCCCGGCACCGGAGCGACGCCAACGTTACGCCGTAGCGCGCACGGACCCGTCGGGGTCCCATTGGAAGAGGCAATAAGTGAATGCCTGCTGGGCGCCACTCGGCGTGATGTGGTTCTCTCGGAGGCTGGCCTGCAGGACGAAGTTGAGGTCGATGTCATCGACGGCACGCACAACGCCTAC
>JACMOE010000630.1 GCA_014378185.1 Gemmatimonadaceae bacterium
GACGTCAGAAGCCGATGAGGGACATCGGACATCGCACCAAACGTCAAACGCAGGGTGTGACGTCGGATGTCCCTCATCGGCTTCTGACGTCACTCGAGAGGACATGCCGATTCGGCGCACACCGTGGTGGCGGGGCGCCTGACGCCGGCCGACCGACCTCGGACCCCCGACGTCAGGCCTCCGACATCGGCTATCTGAACGGGCCTCGCTCTTGCCTCACTGTGTCTCATGCCACTGACCCCCACCCTGCTGCTCGCGCTCCTGCTGTCCGGCTGCGTGCAGCTCTCCGATAGCCGCGCGGCCACCGCGGATAGCCTGGCGAAGGCCCAGGCGCTGCAGGTGGACTCATCGCCCATCAAGGACAAGTCCCTGCGACCGCCACCCGCTGGCGTGGAGCCGGTGACCCAGGTGCGCGGGCGCCCCATCAAGGATTCGCTCGCACCGCGGCCCGACTCGGCGTCCGCACTCGCGGTGATCGATTCGTCGCCCCGGTCGCGTCCCACGGAGCTGGACGTCGCCGTGCTGCGTCGCGAGCTCGCGGTTCCGGTTGCCGGCGTTGTCGCGTCCGCGCTGCACGATACGTACACCGAGCTGCGCGGGGGAACGCGGCCGCACGAGGCGCTGGACATCCTCGCGCCGCGCGGCACCCCCGTGCTGTCCGCCACCAATGGCCGCGTGCTCAAGTTGTTCACCAGCGTGCCCGGCGGGTTGATGGTCTACGCCACCGACTCCACGGAAAAATTCATCCTGATGTACGGGCATCTGGACGCCTACGCGCCGGGTCTCGCCGATGGGCAAATGCTCCGACAGGGCCAGCAAGTCGGCGTGGTGGGTACGACGGGCAATGCTCCCGCCAACACGCCGCACCTGCACTTCGCCATCGCCCGCGCCGGTGACCTCAAGCAGTGGTGGAAGGGCGCTCCGGTGAATCCCTATCCCCTTCTGAGGCCCTGATCCGTCGGCGCGCGCTTCTCGGTCTTTCGTCCGCGAAAAGGTTTGTTGACCCAAAACTGTTGAACTGCCGACAGAAAACCCACGACCGCACAGTTCAAATCACGGCGCGCCCGCCAGGATCGTCCTCTGTTTTCCGCAGCCAGTTTTCCAGTCGTCAGTGCCCTGCGCGCGCGCGCGTCAGCTCTGGCGCACTGGCGGCTTCTCACCGAAGTCGGCTTTCATCTCCTCGAACACCCGCAACACCTCCACGATGGGCCGCGGCAGATAGTCGGACTTGAGGTACACCCACCCCTGCTCGCGATAGAGCCGCTGGCCACGCACGCGCGCCCAGCCAAAGCGCTTCGTGCGCATGTCACTGGCAATGGCCACGTACGGAACGAGCGCGATCCCCAGCCCGCTCGCAACCATTGCCTTGATGATCTCCACGCTCTCCGTCTCCATCGCGACGTTCATGGGCAGCTGCTGATCGCTGAAGAACTGGTCCACGAGCATGCGCGTGGTGGACCCGGGCTCGAACAGCACGAGCGGATGTTCCGACAGGCTTCGCGCGTCGATGGTGTGATGCTGCGTGAGCGGATGTCGTGGCGCTGTGATGACCACCAGCTCCTCGCGTAACGCGGGCCGCACCTCGAGGTCCGAACCCACCAGCGGCAGGGTGAGCAGCGCAAGGTCGAGCTGATGGTTGCGGATGAGCTGGAGCACCGCTGTCGTGCTCCCGGTCTTCACCAGGAGGTCCACGTCGCGATGCACGGCGCGAAAGCGCTTGAGGAGCTGCGGAAGCACGTACTGGCACACGGTGCCGCCACCAGCGATGCGCAGTTGCCCGCGCTTCATTTTCTTCGTCTCCGAGATCTGCCACACCGCCTCGCGCAGGTCGCGGTGAATCCGGTTCGCGGTGCTCAGCAGCAGTTCCCCCTCCGGCGTCAACGTCACGCCCTTCACCGAGCGATGCAACAGCGGCCCGCCCAACTCGGCCTCCAGCAGCTGGAGCTGGCGACTCACCGCGGATTGGGACACGTGCAACCGCAACGCGGCCCGGGTGAACGAGCCCTCCTCCACCACCGCCCGGAACATCTCCAGCTGTCGTATGTCCATGTCACGAGTATACCCCACCATGCCAATCCATGCAAAAAACTCATGGATGTCATCGGTTAATTGTGTTTGACGCATGACGTCGAACCCGGCATCATCCGTCCACCGGAGGAATGCGGATGAGCTGCGCGAGCGAATCGGAAGGCGACATGGGAGGGTTCGAGGAGTCCGTGAAGGACGCCTGTGGCGTCGGCCTGCTGGCCGATATCCAGGGCCGGCCGAGTCACTTGCTCCTCACGCAGGCGCTCGATGCACTCGCCCGAATGGCGCACCGCGGTGCGGTGGACGCGGACGGACGCACCGGCGATGGCGCAGGCGTCATGACGCAGATCCCCTTCGCCCTGCTTCGCACCGACGTCGAGGCACAAGGACTTCCCTGCTCGGCCGGCGAGCTGGCGGTGGGGCTCCTCTTCCTCCCCACTGACGCCCACGCCAACGCTACGGCGCGCGCGTTGGTCGAAAAAGTCCTCACCGAACATGGTCTGCCGGCCTGCCGCTGGCGTGCCGTTCCCGTAGCCGACAGCGCCCTCGGTGCCAAGGCGCTGCGGTCCCGCCCCGCGCTAGCGCATGCGCTCGTGCCTCGCCCCGCAGCGCTGCCCGCCGAGGAGTTCGAGACCCAGCTGGTGGCCGCGCGGCGCGCCCTCGAACTGCGCGCCATGTACGCCGGGCTCGACGAGCTCTACGTGGCGTCACTCAGCCACCGCACGCTCGTGTACAAGGCGCTCGTGCGCGCCCCCGATCTCGCTGGCTATTACTCCGATCTCCGCGACCCGGCGTACGAAACCGCGTTCGCGATCTTCCACCAGCGCTTCAGCACCAACACCGCGCCCTCGTGGCGCATGACACAGCCCTTTCGCCTCATCGCACACAATGGCGAGATCAACACCATCACCGGCAACCGGCGATGGATGCACGCGCGCGGGCAGCAGCTCGTGTCGTTCGATCCCACCCGGGTGCGCCGATTGGGCGCCATGCGCGCGGCGCCGAACGCCAGCGACTCGTCCAGCTTCGACGACGCCCTGGTGTCGGTCACGGCCACCGGCCGCGAACTGCCGCACGGCATGTCGCTGCTCATGCCGCCGGCCTGGGAGAACGACGGCGCCATGCCCGCGCCAGTTCGCGCCATGTTCGACTACAACGCGTCGCTGCTGGAGCCGTGGGACGGCCCTGCCTTCGTGGTGTTCAGCGACGGACGCGTGGTGGGCGCTGCACTCGACCGGAACGGCCTCCGCCCCGCACGCTACTTGATCACCACCAACGACCTCGTGCTCGTGTCCTCGGAAGCGGGCGTCCTGGACGTTGACACCGCCGAAGTCGTGCGCCACGGCAGACTCGGACCGGGCGACATGCTCGTCGTGAACCTCGAGCGTCGTACTGTGCTGGAGCGTGACGCCATCCACCGCCAGCTCGCTCACAGCCACCCGTACGCGGAGTGGATCGCCGAGCGGCGTATCACGCTGGACACGGTACACGGCTCGGCAAGCGCCGGAGACACGCTTGCCGAGCCCGACGTCGACGTCCGCACGCTGCGCGCCATGGGTTGCACCCGCGAGGAGCTACTGCTCGTCCTCGGCCCCATGTATTCCGAGGGCATCGAGCCCCTTGGTTCCATGGGCGACGATGCGCCGCTGGCGATCCTGTCGCCCGTGCCGCGCCTGCTGTTCTCGTACTTCCGCCAGCGCTTTGCGCAGGTCACCAATCCGCCCATCGATTCGCTGCGCGAAGGGCTCGCGATGTCGCTCGACGTGCGCCTCGGCGCGGCGGGCGCGCTGCTCGCGGACGCGCCGCTCGCGGGCGCGCACGTATACCTGGATCACCCCGTCCTCGAAAACGCCGACGTTCGGGCTCTCCTCGCGTTCCGCGGGTGCGACTGGCGCGCCCATCGCGTGAGCCTGCTATTCGACGCGGCGGACGATACCGACGGCTTCACCCGCGCGCTCGATGCGTTGGTAGCGGAGGGCGACAAGGCCGTACGAGAGGGGGCGTCGTGCCTCGTCCTGAGCGACGACGGCGTCAGTGGCACGAAGGCCGCCATTCCCACGCTGCTCGCGGCCGCCGCCATGCACCAGCATCTCGTGCGCGCCGGCCTGCGGTTGCGGGCCAGCATTGTCGTGGACGCCGGCGATGCCCGCGACGAACACGCCCTCTCGACGCTCCTTGGCTTTGGAGCAGACGCGGTCTGCCCGAGGCTCGGCTACGCGGCCATCGGCTTCGCGTCACACAAGGGGGGCGAGGCTGCGCCAAATCTTGCCGTGCTCCAGGCGCATTATCGCTCGGCGCTCAAGAAAGGGTTGCGCAAGATCCTCGCGAAGATGGGCGTCGCCACGCTGCGCTCCTATCGTGGTGCCGGCTTGTTCGAGGCCATCGGCATCGCCAATCACGTCATCGCTCGCCACTTCACCGGCACTCCCTCCAGCGTGAGCGGCCTTGGTATCGCCGGCATTGCCGCCGAAACGCTCGTGCGTCACCGCGCGGCATTTGCGGACGCCAGTGCATTGCTCGAGGACGGCGGCTGGCATCGCTTCCGCAAGGATGGCGAGACGCACGCCTATGAACCACTCGTGGTGAAGACGCTGCACAAGGCTATCAAGTCCGGCGCGCAACTCGACTATCGCACGTATGCCGATCTGGTACACGGGCGGGCGCCGCTGGCGTTGCGCGACCTCATGGAATTCCGGGTGGGTTCGCCCATCCCGCTGGCCGAAGTGGAGCCAGTGGAGGACATCCTGCCGCGCTTCATGAGCGCCGCGATGTCACTCGGCTCCCTGTCGCCCGAGGCGCAGCAGACCATTGCCATCGCGATGAACCGCATCGGGGCGCGGAGCAACAGTGGCGAGGGCGGCGAATCGCCCGACCTGCACTGGGGCGTTCGTCATGGTGACGATCGCGCCAGCTCGCGCATCAAGCAGGTTGCCTCTGGTCGGTTCGGCGTCACGGCGGCGTACCTCATGTCCGCCGACGAGATCCAGATCAAGATGGCGCAGGGCTCAAAGCCCGGCGAAGGCGGACAGATACCCGGCGCCAAGGTCACCGAGCACATTGCCCGTGTGCGTCACGCCGTCGCGGGCACAACGCTCATCTCCCCGCCACCGCACCACGACATCTACAGCATCGAGGACCTGGCACAACTCATCTACGATCTGAAGAGCGTGAATCCCGACGCCGCGGTGAGTGTGAAGCTCGTGTCGTCCGCCGGCATCGGCACCATCGCCGTGGGCGTCGCCAAGGCGTACGCCGATGCCATCCAGATCAGCGGTCACGACGGCGGCACGGGCGCGTCCCCACGCGGCTCCATCAAGAATGCAGGCACTCCGTGGGAGCTCGGCCTCAGCGAGACGCATCAGGCCCTCGTGCGCGGCGACCTGCGCGGACGCGTGCGACTCCAGGTGGATGGCGGATTCAAGACCGGGCGTGACGTGGTGATTGCAGCCATGCTTGGCGCCGAGGAATTCGGCTTCGGCACGGCGGCGCTCGTCGCCGCGGGGTGCGTCATGGCGCGCCAGTGTCACCTCAACAGCTGCCCGGTGGGTATTGCCACGCAGCGGGAGGACCTGCGGAAGAAGTTCGCCGGCACGCCGGACGATGTCATCCGGCTCTTCATCGCTGTCGCCGAGGAAGTGCGGGAGATTCTCGCGCTGATCGGTGTAGCGCGACTCGCCGATGTCATCGGCCGCACGGAACTCCTGGAGCAACAGCGCCCCGAGGCCGGCAAGCCGGGACTCGTGCGGCTCGATCGCGTGCTGCTGCGTGCCCAGGGTGATGGCGCCCGGAAATGCGACCAGCCTCGCAACGATCCGCCCCGGACGGGGGGCCGCATCGATGAGCGCGTGCTGCGCGAACTGCGCATCGAGGATGGCCGCATCGTGCCCATCGAGTTCATGCTGCCCATCAGCAATGCAGATCGCGCCGTGGGAGCGCGCGTCGCTGGCCGGCTGGTGCAGCTCACGCACGCGGGCGACGTGGCGCCTCGCACCGTGCAGCTCCGTCTCCGCGGGTCAGCTGGCCAGAGCTTCGGCGCGTTCTGCGTGGACGGCATGCGTCTCGTCGTGGACGGGGAGGCCAACGACTACGTGGGCAAGGGCATGTCGGGCGGTGAGATCGTCGTGCGTCCCCCATCGAGCGCGCGTCATCACGCCAGCACTGACGTGATCGCCGGGAATACGCTGCTCTACGGCGCCACAGGCGGTATCGCCCATTTCGCCGGTAGCGTGGGCGAGCGGTTCGCGGTGCGCAACAGCGGTGCGGTGGCGGTGGCGGAAGGCGCGGGCGATCACGCCGCGGAGTACATGACGGCGGGCGCCGTGGTGCTGCTCGGGCCAGCGGGTCGCAATCTTGGCGCGGGCATGACGGGTGGTGTCGTCTTTGCGCTCGCCCCGGAACACGAGCTCGCGACGCGCGTGCATGCCGAATGGGTGCGCATCGATTCCCGGCTCACGGCGACGGAGGAGCAATGGGTGCGCGATATAATCGTGCGGCACGCGCAGGTCACCGGCAGCCGCCTGGCTGAAAGGCTGGTTCGTGAATGGAGCGCGACTCGCCTTCGCTTTCACCGCGTGTCTCCGCTCACCGCGGCGCGGGACGTCCCGATTGCGATGACCTATCCCGGTCGCATCGAGGCACCGGCGGCGCGCAGCGCGTCCGCGCGCCAGGTCAGCGCGTCATCAACCCGTGCCGCGCCCTCCGTACTCGTTTGAGCAGCAGCGCCACCGTGATCGCGGTGAGCACGGTCCACACGCTGGTGAAGATCATCTTCACCCGGTACGACGCATGAGCGACCGCGGCGTAATAGCACAACATCGCGATCGCATCCAGCAGCACCACCCCGAGCACGAGATGGAGCGTGGCGCGCCGCATAGCCGCCCGCTTCTCCACTCGCGCATCAGGGGCCGTTCCCACGTTGCCGTCAGCCATAAGTTCAGTCGTCGCCCATTGCCGGAATGGCGCCGGCCGGGATGGGATGCTCGGCCGTCATCGGTGGATTGAAGCCGAAGCGGCGCGCCAGGCCATGGCGCCATTCATCCATCACTTCATAGAACGTCGGGATCACGAGCAGCGTGAGGAGTGTGCTCGTGAGCACGCCCCCGATGATGGCGACGCCGAGTGGTGCGCGGAATTGCGCGCCCTCGCCTCTGCCCAGTGCCACGGGAATCATGCCGGCAATGAGTGCGAACGTGGTCATGAGGATGGGACGCAGGCGAATGGCACCCGCCTCGATGAGCGCCTCGCGCAATGGCATGCCATCCTTCTCGCGCGCCCACTTGGCAAAATCGATGAGCAGAATGGCGTTCTTGGCCACGATGCCCATGAGCAGGATGACGCCGATGAGGGACATCAGGTTCACGGTGTTGCCGGTGATCGCCAGCGCCAGCAGCACGCCGATGAGCGACAGCGGCAGGGACATGAGGATCGCGAGCGGATCCAGGAAGCTGCCGAACTGCACCACGAGGATGAGGTACATCAGCATCACCGCCACGCCGAGCGCAAAGAAGATCTGCCCGAACACCTCCTGCTGCTGCTGCGCGTCCCCGCCGAGCGAGAGGCGCACGCCGGGCGGCAGGGTGAGCTTTTTCAGGCGCGCCTGCGCATCCGCCGCCACGTCGCCAGATCCACGCCCCGTGACATTTGCCTGCACGGCCACGACCAGGTCGCGATCGAGATGATCGATGATCGCGGGACCGAAGCCCTGCTTCACCGTCGCCACCTGACCCAGCGGCAGCGCGTTCGGCGTTCCGTTCGGGCCTGCGACGATGAGCGGAAGGAGACTCAGGTCTTCGGCATTGCGTCGCGACTCCGGCTTGAGGCGCACCTGCACCTTGCGCATCTCGCCGCCGGGATCCTGCCACTCGCCTATGTCGATGCCCGCAAAGGCCGGACGCAGTGACTGCGCAATCTGCCCCACGGTGATGCCGAGCGCTCCGGCCACTCCGCGGTTCAGGTTCACTTCCAGCTCGGGCTTCAATCCCTTCGTGCTCAGCCCAACATCCACCGCGCCCGGCGTGTTCCTCACGATGGTCATCACCTGCTCGGCAGCCGTATTGATCGAGGCGAGGTTGTTTCCACGCAGCTGGAACTGCAGCATCTTCCGGCCGCCGCCAAAGTCATTGGTGAAGACGGAGAGGGTCACGCCCGCCACGCGTTTCATCTCGCTGCGCAGGTCACTCGCCAGTGCTTCCACGCTCTTGCTGCGCTTGTCCTTCGGAATGGTGTGGACGAAGATGTTGCCCTCGTCAACGCTGCCCGACGTGCCGCCACCGAGCGTGGTGTACGTGTAGTCCACCTCGGGGTGCGACCGCGCGATGCGCGCTGCCTCCTGCGCCTTGAGTCTGGTATATTGGAGATTGGAGCCCGGCGGCGTCTCGATCGCAATGATGAACTGCGAGCGGTCATCTTCCGGAAAGAAGCCCTTGCCTACCGTGCGAACTGGCGGGATGATCTTCGGCAGCATCACGAACATCGCGACGCCCAGCGCGCTGAGCCCCACCTTCGCGATCACGGGCAAGCGCTTGCTGGTGAGCGCGAACACGAGCACGCCGAGGCCGGCCAGTGCGCCGAGCAGTCCGCTCACACCGCCCGAAAAAAGCGTGAACGAGGCGAAGAATGTGCCGACGGCCAGGGCGCCCATCGCGGCGCGGTGATCGAGTGCCCACGCGATGACCAGGCGATAGTTGTCCGCCTGACGGTTGAACCACGCGTTGAAGATGTCGAGCTTCTTCGTGATCCATGCCTTCTGCTCCTCGGTCTGGTGCGGATCGGGCCAGAATGCCGAGAGCATGGGGTCGAGCGAGAACGACACGAAGAGTGACACCGCCACCGAGCACGCAATCGTGAGCGCGAACGGCTTGAACCACTGTCCGCCCACGCCCGGCATGAAACCGATGGGAATGAACACGGCCAGGATGGAGAATGTCGTCGCGGCGACGGCAAGCCCGATCTCGTCGGTGCCCTCGACCGCGGCGCGATAGTGATCCTTGCCCATCTCCACGTGTCGCACGATGTTCTCGCGCACCACGATCGCGTCGTCGATCAGGATACCGATGGCGAGCGAAAGGCCGAGCAACGACATGGTTTCGAGCTTGAAGCCCATCACCCACACGGCAATGAAGCTCGCGAGCACGCTCACTGGCAGCGCAAGTCCCGTGATGACGGTGGAGCGCCAGGAGTTGAGGAACAGGAAGACCACGAGCACCGTGAGGACCGCGCCCTCCAGCAATGCCTCTTCCACGTTGCGCACGGCTACATCGACGCGCGTGCCGGAATCACGAACCAGCTCCATCTTCGTGCCCGCGCCCAGCGTGGGCTGGAGCAGCGCAACGCGCGCGCGAATCTTGTCGCTCACGTCGGTGGTGCTGTAGCCCTTCGACTTCTTGATGTCGATGCCGACCGCTTCCTTGTCGTTGTACAGGGCCAGCGTGCGCGGCTCTGCCGTGCCATCGCGCACATCGGCCACATCGCCAAGGCGCGTGACGACGCCGTTGCGCTCGGACACCACGAGCTGCTTGAACTCCTGCGCATCCTGGAGACGGCCCTTGAGACGGATCGCGCGCTCGTCCAGGGCACCGGTCACACGGCCGACCGGTGCGGCGAGATTCTGCAGAGACAGCGCCTGCACGATCTGGCCGACGCTCACCCCCGCGCTCTGCATCCGGGATGGATCGAGCTCCACCGTGAGTTCGCGCTCCACCTTGCCGCTCACCGTCACCTCGGCGACGCCGGCGATCGAGCGCAGCTCACGCGTGATCGTCGGGTCGGCCAGCCGCGTGAGCTCGGCCTGGTTCAACGTGGTGCTCGACAGTGCGAGTGACACGATGGGCCGGTCGGTGTCATTGAACTTCTTGATGATCGGTTCCTTCATCTCCACCGGCAGGTCCGCGCGCTTGGCGGAGATCGCATCGCGCAGGTCCTGCGACGCCTCGGCGAGATCCTTCCCGAACTCGAACTCCACCAGGATGAAGCCGAAGCCGTCGTAGGCGGCGCCGTTCACGTGCTTCACACCGCTGATCGACGTGATCTGCTCCTCGATGGGGTCGAGGATCTCCTTCTCCACGCCGTCGGGTGACGCTCCGGGATACGGAATACCCACCGTCACCACAGGCGGTGCGATGTCCGGAAATTCGTCCGTCTTCAGCTTCAGCAGCGCGAACAGGCCGAAGATCGCCAGGGTGACCATCGCGACGACGGTGACCAGCGGCTTCTTGATGGCAAAATCAGAGATGAACATGTCGAGCCCGTAAGTGGTTGTCGTCCTGAGCGCAGCGAAGGACCTGCCCTTGTTGCTCGTGCCTGACCCTACTTCCGCTTCACGTCCGACGGTGCGGACACCTTCACCGGCGTGCCTGGCGAGATGCCGCGCGCGGCGCCAAGGAGCACCGTGTCGCCTTGCGTGAGCCCGGACGTGATCTCCACCGTTTCCGCCGCCGCGTCACGGATACCGAGGCCGACCTCCACCTTCTCGATCTTGCCATTTCGCAGGCGCACGACCGTTGGGCGCAGCCCTGTTTCGTCCACCGCGGCGAGCGACACCGTGGGTGCCGTCTTGGTCTCGGTGGCCACCCGTCCCTCGGCAAACAGCCCGCCCACCAGCGTGTTCCCGGCGTTCGGAATGGCTGCCGCGATCTTCACTTGCAGCGTCGATGGATCCGCGGAGGGGTTGATGCGCGTGATGCGCCCCGTGAACGTGCGATTCGGATAGCCGTTCACCTTGAACTCGATGGGCATGCCGAGGCGCACCATCGAGAGCTGCGCGGCGGGCAGGCTCGCTTCGAGCTGCATGCTGGCGGGGTCCATCACCGTGAACAGCGCGCCGCCCGGCGACACCACGTCGCCCGCATTCACCTGTCGCTGCGACACGATGCCGGTGAACGGCGACTGCACGCTGGCCTTGTCGAGCATCTTCTGCACGTTGGCCAGCTGGGCTCGCGCGGTGGCGAGTTGCGCCTGCGTGCCAAGCAAGGCGGTCCGCGAACGCTCCACCTCGCGCTCGGCAATCGCACCAGCCTTCTCGAGCGTTTCAGTGCGCGACAAGTCACGCCTCGCGTTGTCATAGCTGCTCTGTGCGGTCGTGACGGCGGACCTGGCCGAGAGCGCCTGGTCGCGCAACACGGACGCGTCGATCTGCGCGAGCGCCTGTCCC
>JACMOE010000631.1 GCA_014378185.1 Gemmatimonadaceae bacterium
ATAGCCCCGCTGGCATTGTACCGCCAGCCTACTTGCCGTTCTCCACATACGAGACGCAATCGCCCTGATTCTTGTACACGGAATCGTCTGCTCGACGAACGCCGCTCCATCCTCCGTTCGTGCAGTCTGCCCGTGAGGTAGCCATTGCCTCGAAGTCGTAGGTGATGCTGTTCCCCCCGTACGCGATGCTGAGAGCATCGACGTTCGCGTCGATTCCCGGGTTGCCGCTGCCCTGGTTGATTCCAAACCCGCCCGTAATGGTGGCGCCGGGGAAAGCGGCGAGCAGTGCTGTCCAGGTACACGGAGTATCCTGGCCGCAATGGCGCGAACCTCCGGTGAGCGCACCGGTTGAACCCCCACTGGTGGACCACCAGAGCCCGCTGCCACTTGCGAAAGCGTCGCGATGTTCCCACGTGAACATGGTGTTCACGAACCCCAATTGCTGGTACGGCTCCCACACGAATGTCCGAAACTCCCCGGCACCGAGACTTCCGCCGTCGATGTCCACCTGAATGTTGATCGCCGGGAATGCCGGTGCTGTCGCGCCGAGCGTCTTGTACGAGCTGTACGACACGCCGGTGATGGTCGAGAGTGGCGTTCCCACATGGTCATAGTTGAATATGAAGACCTTGGCTGCGCCGTCCGGGGTGGACGTCCGGAAGCTTCCGCTACCGAGCGGCGGAGAGCCCGGGCCGCTCGTAAAGGTGCCTGTGCCCGTAGTACCTGACCTTGTGTAAACTACCCATGAGCGAGTGGGCAACGTATTCTCCACTTGCCGCGCAACATCCGCTTCTGTCACGACACTCACGTTGTTCCCGGCCGCCAGCGCGAAACCAGGTCGTGTTGGTGCCGCGCTGCTGCTCGTGACTTTCGTGGGGTCCGCACATGCAGCCATCACCATGACACAGGCTGCCAGCAATGGGATTGGTCTCATGATCACCGTCGTCGGAGAGAGAAAGGCTCTTATCCTGCCGAGTCTTTAGACGTACGGATTTCCGCAGCACGCCGCAAGGTGCTCTGCAGTCTCGTGACGCCCACTTTCCTTATCGCGACTCGTATCGATCCACGCGACGCGTCGCCGTGCGACGAGACTACTTCAACGTGCTCAGGTATTCGACGACATCCCGAATCTCCCGCCTGGTGAGGATGCTCCCCATGGCAGGCATGGCGGATGGTCCGTTCACGCGGTTGGCGATGTCGGTCTTCAGGATCCTGGCCGGACCGGAGCCCGCGTCCACCATGAGGAAGACGTCCGTTTCCTCCAGCAGCGTGCCGAAGGTCCGCTTTCCGTTCTTGAGGGTCACCTGCACCGGACCGAATCCCGGCGCTATGCGCGCACTCGGGTCCACCAGGGCTTCGAGCAGTTGCTCGCGCGCGAGACGCGAGGCGATGGTGCGGAGGGGCGGTCCGACGTTCGCGCCGGGTCCGGTGCTGAAGTTGTGGCACCGCGTGCATTGCGCCGCAGCTCCCTGGAAGACTACTCGCTGGCCTCGGCGAGCATCGCCACCCCGCAACGCGTCGGCGTAGGCAACCAGCGGCGCGCTCGCGGCTCGCGTCTTCTCCAGCGCATCGAGCCGCATCACCAACGGCGCATGCTTCGTTGCGCGCGCCGCTTCCGCCACATCGAGCTGGATTTCCGGCGCAATACGGCCAGTTGCCAACTGGTCCACCAGTCGCGTCAGCGATTCACGCGCCGAGCTTCCCTCGATCTGTCCGAGAGACGCCAGGGCACTCTGCTGCTCCGGCACGGACCCCGTGTTGATGACGGAGGTGAGCAGGTCTGCGGTGGTGGCCTCCGGCAGCCGAAGCCGCGGGATGGCGCCAAGGGCTGCCATCCGGACCGTGACACTCGTATCCCGGAGGGCAGCTCGCACAGCCTGTTCGGAGCGCGAATCGCCCAGCACGAGCACCGCGCGAAGGGCCGCGATCCGGACTTCCGGGGTGCTCGCCGCACTGACCTTGGCGAACGCGAGACCGGCAGCACTCTGCAGCCTGAGCCTGCCCACGGCATCGGCAATCGCCACCTGCACGGCGGAACTACCTGTACTGAACAGCGGCTCGACGATACTCGCGAGCGCCATGCGCGCGATGGATGAATCGCGAACCATCACTCCCAGATGGCTGCCATCCACGCGGTCCAGGATGGACGGTCTGGGCCATACGCCAAGGACGGCGATGGCTTCCACCCTCATCGTATCACTGCCGGAGGGCCGCGCCGCGTACTGCGCGACACGCCGCGCCGCGTCCGTCGTGCCGAGCACGAGGTTCGCGTTGATGGCGCGTCGAACGAGCGGCTCGCCGGCCGGTGAACTATCGAGTACCGCGGCGAGCGCGGCCCGTGCGCCATCGATGCCTCCGTCGTCATTGATGGCGCGCGCCGCCTCGGTGACGACGAGCGCATCCCGATCCGCGAGAAATCGTGCGACGGCCGGACTCTTCATCCGCCGCAACGCGACGACGGCCGCGAGCCGCACGCCGACGGACGGATGCATCGCGAGGGCCGCGATGGAATCGGTCATGCTCAATCGCGAGAGCGCCAGGGCACCCGCATGCCGGAGATACACGTCTTCATCGTTGTTTTCCGCCAACATGTCCACGAGCGGCCGAAACGCGGGTGCGTACATCACGCGACCCAGCGCTTCAGCCGCGAAGAACCGCGGGCGCGCGACGGGATCGTGCAGCAGCGGCACGAGCGCCGCGGCTGCCGCGCCGTAACGCAGGTCGCCAATGAGCTTTGCCGCCTGCGCACGGATTTCGGGATCGCCGTCCGTGAGGAAGCCAGCGAGCGGGCGTGCCTTGCTGAGGTCGGCGCGTGCCAGCTGGCCGATGCCCCAGAGTCCGTGAATGCGCGCGAACTGGTAGTGCGTCTGGACGGCCGACGCGAGCAAGTCGGAGGCAGCGCCCCGTTCCACCAGCTCGAACTGGGCCTTGGTGCGGACGCGCATGTCGTCGTGGTGCAGCAGTACGACGAGATCGGCCGTCGAGCGATCGTTGAAGCTGGCCGCGATGAGCGAGCGCGTCGCCGCCCGAACGGCGGTTGCCGCTCCCCCGGGCACGTCGAGCTTCCAGATCCTGCCGCGTTCCTTCGGGTCCCATCCCACGATCCAGTCGGCGAAGTAGAGCGCGCCGTCGGGACCGAACTTCACGCCGGTGGCCTGGATGCCACTGACGACCACCTTGTCCTCGGCGAGCCGGAAGCCGGCGCCCTGCGGGGCGAGCGTAAAGCCCTGGATGCTGGATCCGCCTGGCGTGCCGGTGAACACCGCGCCGAAGAAGTAGCCGCGCCATGCGTCGTCGAGGGCTGTGCCGGGATTGTGGTCAAAGCCCGCGGGGCCCGCGTGCCAGTTCGCGAGGGGCGGCGTGATCCACGCGGCCTGTCCCGCCCAGCGCGGCTTCCAGAGGTTCTCGTCCATCCACACCTTGTACGCGTTGTTGTCCGGATCCACGTACTTGCCGAATTGCCAGTTGATGCGCCACCCGCTGACCATGCCTTCCACGATGTACACCAGGCGCTCGAGCTCACCAGGATGGTCGGCATCGTTGTCAGGG
>JACMOE010000632.1 GCA_014378185.1 Gemmatimonadaceae bacterium
ACGACCGCGCGCCACTGAACGTGCAGGTCACTCAGCGTGACACATCCAACGAGAACTGGAATCTCGAGCGCGTGAGCTTCGACGCCGCATACGGGAAGGAGCGGATGATGGCCGTCGTGCTTACACCGAAGAGCGGACGTCCGCCGTATCAGTCGGTGATCTACTTCCCTGGCTCCGGCGTGCTCAGCATGAGCAGCAGCAAGGAACGGCGCGATCAGATACCGAGCTTCGTGGTGAAGAGCGGGCGCGCCGTGATCCTTCCCATTCTCAAGAGCACGTACGAGCGGCAGGACACCCTCAAAAGCGACGTGCAGAACCGCTCCATCCTGTGGCGCGACCACGTCACGATGTGGGTCAAGGACATTCGCCGTACGGTGGACTATGTGCAGTCGCGGTCCGACATGGACTCGAGCCGCATCGCCTACTTCGGTACGAGCTGGGGCTCGGCGATCGCGCCGATCAACCTCGTGGTGGAACCGCGATTCAAGACGGCCGTGCTTCTGGTGGCAGGCCTGGCGATGGAGGAAACGCGACAGGAGGTGGATCCGTGGAACTACCTGCCGCGCGTGAAGCTTCCGGTGCTGATGCTCAATGGCAAGTACGATTACTTCTTTCCGTTGGAGCTGTCGCAGAAGCCGTTCTATCGGACGCTGGGGACGGCGGGGGAGAGAAAGAAGTACATCGTATACGAAGGGGGGCATGACGTGCCGAGGACCGAGCTGATCAAGGAGACGCTGGCATGGCTGGATCGGTGGGTGGGGGTAGTGCGATGACGCGGCCGGGCACGTGGTGGCTTTCGACCGCGGCTCTCCTGCTCGTCGCTGCAGCCCCGTTGTCGAATGCCCAGTCGCCACCTCCCGTGGCGCGCGAGTTCCGCGCCGCGTGGGTGGCGTCGGTCTCCAACATCGACTGGCCGTCGAAGCCCGGCCTCAGTGCGAGGGCGCAGCAGGCGGAGCTGATCGCCATTCTCGACCGCGCCGTGGAGCTGCACCTCAACGCGATCATCCTGCACGTGCGCACCGCCGCGGACGCGCTGTACGACTCGCGTCTCGAGCCGTGGTCGGAATATCTCACTGGGCAGCAGGGGCTCGCGCCGGAGCCTGCGTACGATCCGCTCGCCTTCGCCGTGCGCGAAGCACATGCGCGAGGCATCGAGCTGCACGCGTGGTTCAATCCCTTCCGCGCCTTTCATCCCTCGTCGAAGACGCCGGATACCGCGCTCACCCACGTGACCCGCACCGGAATCGTGTCGGCGCCGCGCTACGGCACACATCGGTGGATGGACCCGGGCGATCCGCGCGTTCGCGCACACAGCCTGGCCGTCATCATGGATGTGGTGAAACGGTACGACATCGATGGTGTGCACATCGATGACTACTTCTATCCGTACCGGGAGACCGATCCCGTCACGAAGAAGGAGATTCCCTTCCCCGACGATTCGTCATGGGCCGCCTATCAGCGTGGAGGCGGGTTGCTCGCGCGGGACGACTGGCGTCGCGACAATGTGGACGTGTTCGTGCGTGACATGTATCGCGCCGTGCGCGGTGCGCGAAAGCCCGCGGTGAAGGTCGGTATCTCGCCGTTCGGCATGTGGCGGCCCGGCTATCCCGAGAAGATCTGTTGCTTCGATCCGTACGTGCAGCTCTACGCCGATTCGAGGAAGTGGCTGCAGAACGGCTGGCTGGACTACTGGGTGCCGCAGCTCTACTGGCAGAGCGACACCGTGTCGCGGAGCTATCCCGCGCTGCTGGCGTGGTGGGTGTCGCAGAACACGAAGCAGCGGCACATGTGGCCCGGGTTGTTCACGTCGAAGGCTGGTGGGCCATGGCTCCGGCCCGGTGAGGCGTGGGGTGCGGGTGAGATCACGCGCCAGATCGAGCTCACACGTCGGCAGCCTGGTGCGACCGGCGAGGTGCACTTCAGCATGCGCTCGCTGATGGATGAGCGGGCGGACAGTCTCGCGCACCGGCTGGCGACGGACAGTTATCGGGAGCCGGCGCTGGTGCCGTCGACGCGCTGGCTGGACTCGGTTCCGCCGCGTGTGCCTGCGGCTCGGATCGCAAAGGATGTCCAGACGGGCGGACGGCGGCTGTTGCTGTCACCGGCAGCAGGGGAGCCGGTGTGGCTCTGGACAGTGCAGGAGTTGCGCGACGGGCGCTGGACGACCCGGATTCTTCCTGCGGAGCAGCGGTCCACAGCGATCACGCGGAATGGGCGGGAGCGGGAACCGGAGGCGGTGTGGGTGAGTGCGGTGGACCGCCTCGGGAATCAGAGCGCGGTGGTGCGGGCGAGGTAGGCTGACGGGCCAGCGGCTGTACAGACGCCCCGCATTGCGCATGATCACGGCGTTTTAATTCGTCAAACAGAGGCACCATGACACGGTTCGCGTCCTTTCTCTTCTGCCTGATCGTGCTGCCCGCCGCCACACGCGCCCCGGAGCCGCGCACGTCCACGGGGCCGCGGAAGACCGTGGCGATCCTGGCCTTCGACAACCACACCGGCGCCCCCGATTATGACGCGCTCGGCAAGGGCATCGCATCGATGATGATCAGCGATCTGTCGGTGATCAAGGAGATTCAGCTCCTCGAGCGCGATCGGATGCAGGATCTCATCAACGAGGCGAACCTTCAACAAACGAAGTACTTCGACTCGACCACCGCGGTCACGATCGGTCGGATGGTCGGTGCCGAGTACGTGGTGGTCGGCGCCTTCGCGACCGTAAAGCCAAGGATGCGCATCGATACGCGCGTCGTGCGTGTCGCAACCGGCGAGATCGTCAAGACGGCGCAGGTGACCGGCGAGGAAGACAAGTTCTTCGAGCTCCAGCAAGCACTCGCCAGCAAGCTGACCGACGGCCTCGGTCTCGCGCTGTCACCGGAGGAGCAGGCCCGGCTTGCGGCCCAACAAGAGGCGAACCGCGTGGACGCCCTGTCCACGATGAAGAGTTTCTCGCTGGCCATCGACCGGTATGACGCGCGCGATTACGTGGGTGCCATGGAGCACATGGTGCCCGCGACCCGAGGAGCGCCCAACGCGATGTTCATGCAGGCCGCCCTCGACGAGATGAAGCGTCGCGTAGCCGACGGTGCCAGGAACAAGGCGAAGGAGAAGCTCAAGTCGGGTCTCGGGGGACTGCTCCGCAGGCCGTAAGGGGAACGACGGCTGGCTACCCGGCGAGGGAGACGCCGGTTGATTCGACGCGGCGTAGCGTCATCGTGTGGACAGCGATTTTTCTCGCGGCAATACGATGCCGCCCGAACGGCACTCGGCCGCCTTCCTGACGCACGCCGAGTGGACAGGCGTCACCGAGTGGGAGTACTATATGGGGATGGCAGTCAGCGTACCGCGGCAGGTTCCAGGACTCGGCCGTCTCGCGATCAACCTGAAGGTGGTCTTCGACGGACTGGTCTGACGTCCGACGAGGGCGCACGTGTAATGCACGGTGGCTCCCGCGGCGCGCCAGTTGCCTGTACGGTCTCCATGACCCCGCGCCCGGTCGCAACCCAGGTGATGGACCCCCGCCGCGGCGCTGCCGTTGCGCTGGCATTCGGCGTCCCCTTGGTTTCCACCGGCGGCACGCTGCTCGAGGAGACGCATCGGCTCTCGGACTCGCTCGGAGGGCTGCTGGCCGCTGTCACACTGTCTACCGGATGTCTGGTGGTCCACGAACTCGCGCGCGAGGAAGGGTAAGGTCCATGCTCGGTCGCCTGCTGATCCTCGTGTTGTCGGTGCTGCCCAGACACGGCCTGAGCCGCGTGGCGGGTGCGCTGGCGAATCTCACCGTGCCGCCGGCGCTCCGCCCCACGGTCTATCGCAGCTATTGCCGCCTCTTCGGCGCGAATCCGGACGAGGCGGCGCTCGACTTCGCGGACTATCCGAGCATCAACGCGTTCTTCACGCGACACCTGAAGCCGGGCCAGCGGCCAATCGCGCCCCACTCCATCACGTCGCCCGCCGATGCCGCGATCGGCGCGAGTGGTGCCGTGGTGGACGGCACACTCGTACAAGCCAAAGGACGCAACTACTCACTCGCCGCGCTGCTCGGCG
>JACMOE010000069.1 GCA_014378185.1 Gemmatimonadaceae bacterium
CGTACAGCCGCGGATGATACAATAGGCATAGTTGACAGGACGCCCCGGCCCAACGTGAGGGCTGAAGGACAATCGCAACAGCATCCTCGTCGCCACCGTCGGAAAGGGGCGCATCATCTACACGTCGCTCACGCTCACGCAGCAGATCTCCAATGCCGTCCCGGGTGCCATGCGGCTGCTCGTCAACCTGCTGAGTGCGGGCCTGACAGGACCGTGATCAGCCGGCGGCGAGCGTCTCCAGCGCTTCCCATCGTTCAGTAAGCTTCGCAATCTCGACGTCGAACGCTGTCACCCGCGTGCGGGCAGCGGCGACTGCGGCGCCGTCGCGCAACAGTTGTGGATCGGACAGCGAGCGATACGTCGCCTCCCGTTCGCGCTCCGCTTTGTCGATGCGGGCGGGCAACTCTGTCAACTCCGTAGTCTCCTTGAACGAGAGCCGACGCTTCTTCTCGTGCTTCGCGCCCTTGGCGCCCTTCGCGGCCGGCGTCGAAGCGCCCGCCTTTTTCGGCACGATGGGCGCCACGCTCGACACCGCCGCCTTCCGCTGCCGCACCCAGTCCGCATAGCCACCCACGTACTCGCCGATGCGCCCGCCGCCCTCGAACACCAGCGTGCTGGTCACCACGTTGTCGAGGAACGCGCGATCGTGGCTCACCACCAGCAGCGTCCCAGAAAACTCCAGCAGCAGCTCCTCGAGCAGGTCCAGCGTCTCGATGTCGAGATCGTTCGTGGGTTCGTCGAGCACCAGCAGGTTGAACGTGCGCGTGAACAGCCGCGCAAGCAGCAGGCGATTGCGCTCGCCGCCCGACAGCGCGCGAACGGGCGTACGCGCACGGTCCGGCGAGAACAGGAAATCCTGGAGGTAGCTCAGCACGTGCTTGCGGCCACCGGGCACGTCGATCCAGTCGGCGCCGTCGGCAATGCTGTCGAACACGCTGCGCTCGGGGTCGAGCTGTTCACGCAGTTGATCGAAGTACGCCACCTCGAGTGCCGTCCCCATCCGGATGCTCCCGGAATCAGGAGCGTGCTCGCCAAGCAACAGTCGAAGCAGCGTGGTCTTGCCGGAGCCATTCGGCCCGATGAGCCCCACGCGATCGCCACGCGTGATGGTGGTCGTGAAATCGCGCACGATGGTCCGCGCGCCATGCGCAAAACTCACCCCGCGCGCCTCGACGACGAGCTTTCCCGATCGCTCGCCCTCCTGCGCCTGGAGCCTGACGGTACCAGTCCGTTCGCGCCGATCACCGCGCTCGACGCGCAGCGCCTCCAGCGACCGCACCCGCCCTTCATTGCGCGTCCGCCGCGCCTGGATCCCCGTGCGAATCCACACCTCCTCCTTCGCGAGCTTCTTGTCGAACTCGGCCCACTCCCTCGCCTCGACGTCGAGCGCCGCTTCCTTGCGCTGGAGGTACGTGTCGTAGTCGCCGCCCCAGTCCACCAACCGGCCACGGTCCAGCTCCACGATGCGCGTCGCCACGCGGCGGAGGAACGCACGATCGTGCGTCACGAATACCATCGTGGTGCCGCGGTCGATGAGGAACTGCTCCATCCACTCCACGGCGCCCACGTCGAGATGGTTGGTGGGTTCGTCAAGGAGCAGGACGTCGGGCTGCCGCACGAGCGCGCGCGCGAGCAGCGTCTGGCGCTTGCGCCCGCCCGAAGCCTGTGCGAACGGTGCATCGGCGTCGAGGCCAAGGTGCTCGAGCACAGTGTCCACGCGCGACTGCATCTCCCAGGCGCTGGCCGCATCGAGGGCGTGATGCAGCCGGTCCAGCTCCTTCAGTGCAGCGTCGCTCGCATGCACGCCGACATCATGACTCGCCTGGTGATACTTCGCCAGCAGACGGCCAGCCTCTCCGAGCCCCTCCGCGACGACGTCGAAGGTGCTGCCCTCCACGTCGTCGGGCACCTCCTGCTCCAGCCGCGTCACGCTCACGCCGGTCTGGCGCACCACTTCCCCGCCGTTGGGGCTCATGGTGCCGTCCAGCAGCTTCATGATGGTGCTCTTGCCCGCGCCGTTGCGGCCCAGCAGGCACACCCGCTCGCCCCGCTCGAGCGCGAAGCGCGCGCGGTCGAGGACGGGTGGACCACCGAACGCAATACTCACATCCTGCAATCCCAGCAATGCCATGACAATCCGGTGGGGGGAGATACAACAAAATTAACGGATCGGAGCACCGATCTGATGTCGGACTTCCGAAAGCAGAGGGCTGACGTCAGTGTCCGATGTCGGACATCGGGCGCCGCGCCACCAATGCTTGCGCATGGTGGGTTGTTCTCTTATGTGACGTCAGAAGCCGATGAGGGACATCTGACCTCACACCCTGCGGTTGACGTTGGGTGCGATGTCTGATGTCTCCC
>JACMOE010000633.1 GCA_014378185.1 Gemmatimonadaceae bacterium
AGAGCCCGAACGAACAAGCGCCATGATCCAGGCAGATTTCTGCGCCGCGAGCCCGGCCGCCATCGTGTACGGCCTGACGACCACCAACCGCGTCGTCATGGCGTCGTACGGCGACTGGGATATCCGCGGTGCGCTGAAGAATGTGGCCGCCCCCACACTCATCATGCACGGGGAACAGGAATCCATCCCGATGGATCTCGTTGAGGAGTGGGTCACGGCACTCCCGCACGCGCGACTGGTCAAGGTGCCGCACGCAGCGCATTTCACCTATCTGGAACGCCCCGAGCTCGTGTGGCCCGTCGTGGAGAAATTCCTGGGAGCTCCGAGCCGGAACACGCACTGAGCGCACACGTCGCCATGACGAATGAAGCGCTTGCGGCCCTGACTCAGCGCGGTCGCAATTCGCCCTGCGCCCGCGCTACAACATCCAGGGAATCGAACAGCACACGTCGCAGATCACGCTTCGCCACGATCTCGGGGCCCAGCTCCAGGTACCCCTCATTGCCGCGCTCGTATACCGGCCAGTGCGGACGCCTCTTCCCGGACGGAGGTCCGTTGGGATCGCCTGATGTCGCGAACGCCAACCAATAGTCGCTCATAGCATCGGCGAGCGAGGCATCGTATGCGGTGTTGCCCGCGCTCGGGGCGAGCGGCCGCGCGCGTCCAAAAACGAAGGTGATCTCCGCGCTGTGGTATGCCCCTCGCGTGCGATTGATGCTGTCGTCCGCAACACGTGTGAACTGGTACAGATAGGCTGGCACGCCACGCGCGATCACCATGCGCGCAAACCCACGACTCGGCGCACCGAACGCCGAAGCCGATTCGTCTGCATTGCTCCCGACGATCACCGGTACTTCGTTGTTCAGGCCGAGTGCGAATGTGGAATCCACGCTGTGCGCCAGCACTTTGCCATCCACATTTGGCCAGAAGATCGGCGAACCAGGATTGCCAGCAACCCGCAACGAGGCGGCCAGAATGGTATTCGCATCGAGCGCACGCAATCGCGTAGCGGTTGCTGCATTGACGCCGTCGATACCCAGATCCATGGCGAGCCGCAATCCGACTGCCTCCGCCACGCGAGCCCGCTGAGTGAACGGTCCAGTCCCTGTCCCACTTTCAATGATCGCGCGCTGGAACAATCCCCGTGCCAATGGCGACGCGACGAGGACGCCCACGCTCATACCACCGGCGGATTCACCAAAGATCGTGACGCGACTGGAATCACCGCCGAAGTGCCCAATGTTTCGCCGTACCCATGCCAGCGCCGCGACCTGATCCATGATGCCGTAATTGCCCGAGGCGAGAGATCCGGATTCCGCGGCGAGCGCAGGATGGGTGAGGAAGCCGAACGCACCCAGCCGATAGTTCAGCGTAACGACGACGGCGCCTTTTGCGGCCAGCACGGCACCATCGTGCCGGTCTTCACCACCGAACCCGGCAAAGAACCCACCTCCATGGATCCACACCATTACCGGGCGCCGACCGTCGAGCGACGGCGTCCAGATGTTCAGGTTGAGGCAATCCTCGGACACGCCTGCCTGATTCGGATCGATGTCGGGATACGGCTGGTGCTGTATGCAGTTGTGGCCCAGCGCATCAGCGTGACGCACCCCGGCCCAGGGTGCCGGTAGCGCGGGAGCGCGCCAACGCAGGTTGCCAACTGGCGGTGCAGCGTAGGGAATTCCCTTGAAGACCAGCACCTGCCGAGCGGAGTCGCGTTGCCCCTCCAGCGCCCCCGCCTCCACAGTGACCCGGGTCGACGCTGGAGTGAGCGGACTTGTTGCCAGGCGTGGGGAGCATGCAGAAAGCCCGAGGCCCCACGCGAAAACGATGGTGGTTCGCACGTTCATGGTACCGGTCGAAAAGCGGGTGGATGCAGTATCTGCACGAATGGATTCGCAGCACGAGAGGGGCACGCGAGAGATCGTTTTCAAGGGCCGATGCACCCTCTGTGGAGCTGCCGACAACAGTGCATCGATCCTGATCGCCACGGAAGTAGTCCGAGCATCCTATCACGGGCTGAGTCATGAGCGTAATATTGTGGCGAAGCTCCTGACCATGCATCCACCCAATCCCAGTCATCATGCAACACGCACTCATGTATGTCGGCGGCTTCGAGCGTAATCGCCGCAGCCTTACCGCCTCGTCCACCACGTTCGAGGGCAGCGACGGCCAGGCACACCCCTATCCGTCGTGGCCCGACGGCACGGACGGCATCCGCATCAGCTTCATGGAAAAGGCGGGCAAGAAATTCGTCGCCGTGCGCATTGCCGATGGAGCGAGCGACGTAGTCCTGCCAAACGAACTCGTAATGGTGCCGGGCGAACATTTCGGCTTCAACACCCGATTGAGCGGCACCCCTGCGGCGGTCGAAGACAATCACGCGATCATGAAGCTTCTCGAGGACGTCATCAAGAAGA
>JACMOE010000634.1 GCA_014378185.1 Gemmatimonadaceae bacterium
CGACTTCACCCTGCTCGATGCCAATCGTCGCGGCGAGGAGCTGTGTGATTTCGTCCATGACGAGTTCATGGGCCGTCGCCTCGCGGCACTGCCAACTTGCGCGCGACTGCTCGCCCCCGTCGCGGCCCTGGCTCGGGTGATGGAGTCGTCGGCGCCCGTGGAGCAGGAGCGGGAATCGCATGACGAGAGTGGCGCGGTGCGCTGGATACAGGAGCAGATCGTGCCGCTCGGGGACGGGGTGACGGTCACCGTCCGCGACGTCACGGCCCGCGTGATGGCAGAGGCGGAGGTCCGTCGTGCGCAAGCCGCCGCCGTGGCCGCGAACCGGGCCAAGACGGAGTTCGTCGCGCGCATGAGCCACGAACTCCGCACGCCGCTCAACTCCGTCATCGGTTTCTCCAACATCCTGCTTCGCAACAAGGGTGCAACACTCGGCGACACGGATATCGCCTACCTTGGACGCATCAACCTGGCGGGCACGCACCTGCTGGGACTCATCAACGACGTGCTCGACATCGCCAAGGTGGAAGCGGGTCGCATGACGCTCGAGATGGCCCCGGTGAATGTGGTCAGTCTCGCGACCGCCGTGCTGGCGCAGCTCGATCCTGCGGCGCAGGCTGCGGCGATCGATCTTGCACTCGACGCTCCGCACGACGGGCTCGTGGTGACGGCGGACGCCATCAAGCTGCAGCAGGTGCTGCTGAACGTGGTGGGCAACGCCATCAAGTTCACGCCATCGGGCAGCGTGACGGTGCGCGTGGTGCCGGGCGAAGCGCCGGTGGACGGGTTCCCTCGGCCGCGCATCGAGGTCGTCGACACGGGGATCGGCGTACCCGCCGATCGCATCGCCGCCATTTTCGATGCGTTCGAGCAGGCGGAGTCGAGCACGTCGCGCCGCTACGGCGGCACGGGGCTTGGGCTATCGATCTCACGTGCGCTCTGCGAGGCAATGGGCTTCCGGCTCGAGGTGGACAGCGAGCTTGGCAAGGGCACCACGTTCCGGATCGAGCTGTCCGCCTAGCACGCGGCCCGCGCTAGTTTGCCGACCATGCGAGTGAGACCGCTGTCATGGTGACTGGGCACCTGAGCGTCGCCTTCATGGCGAAGGCACGATGGCCGCGCGCGGCGTTCGTTGCGTTGCTGGTCGCGACGATATTGCCCGATCTCGCGGACTTCGTGCTTCCCCAGGGCACCCAGTGTCGCACGAGCTGCGAACTCTACACGCATGCCGTACCTGCGGTTTTGGTGCTCGCCGCGCTCATGTCCGCGCTTGCGTGGGAGATCTGGCACCGCAGGATCACCGCGCTGCTCGCCGGTGGACTCGTGGTGCTGCATGTCGCCTGCGATTTCCTCACCGGATTCAAGCCGTTCTGGCTCGGCGGTCCGCCCACCGGACTGGCGCTGTACCGGTATCAGGGCGCCGACTTCGCAGTCGAGGCGGCGATGAGCACCATCGGATGGGTGGTGCTTCGCAGGTCTGCCGAGGCGCCGCGCTGGGCAGTGCACCCGGTGATGCTGATGGCGCTGCTCGCGATTCAAGCGGCCTTCGATTTCTGGCAGCGCGGTGGGCTTAAATTCTTGTGATGAAGCGACGCGTCGCCACTTTGCGCTTCACCGTGATGTATTCGAGCCCCCGGGCTGCGGTCCCCGGCGATCACGCTCCAGGAACCATGATGCGCAATTCGTTGGCGGACTCAGGTTAGCGGAATTCCTTCGACCGTGAGGTTGTCGATGCGGTTGTTGCCCGAGGCGCCGTCGGAGCCCGTTCCGCTGAACAGGATGCGGAACTTGAGGTTGGCCTTGTTCTCGACGGCGGTGATCGCCTTGAGGTCGACCGACTTGAGCTCCCACACTTCGGCGATCACGATGGGCGCGCCCACCGGAACCCACGTTGTGCCACCATCCACCGAGTACGCGAATTCCGCCTGGATCGCGCCGGTGCTCGAGCGCATCGCCGCCCACGTCATTACGAGGCTCTTGTAGCCGGTGCTCGGCGCCGCGATGATCAACTGACGTACGTTCGCCGGATTGCGCAGCCGCACGCCCAGCCCGGCCAACATGCTGTTGCGCGCGTTGAGATCGCTGCCCGGATCCACGTTGTCCATGTACCCAAGTCCCGTGCCCGTATAGGTGATCTCTGCGGGTGCGCGCTTCGTCACGTCGGCCAGAACGCTCGTGAGCGGGCCCGCGGGCAGAATGTTGAAATGCCAGTAA
>JACMOE010000635.1 GCA_014378185.1 Gemmatimonadaceae bacterium
CGCGCCTTTGTGCCCGCAGCCACTTTTTCCACCCGCCCCCCCGGGGGCCCCGGGCGCGCTGCCGCCTTATCCCGCAGGGCTGTATCCTGCGCCGGAGCCACCGCGGCTGAATCAGCCTTCTTCTTCGGCGTGGTATCCTGCGCCGCCACCGCATGCAGCCCCGCACCGCGGACATCAGCGGCGTGCGCCGACTTTACTCCACCCACCCGTTTCAACAGCGCGCAATAGGCCCAGCCCAGCCCGTGAGGCTCGTTCGACCTCACCCGCGGCGGAGCGGAACGCGGGGGCATCGTCGGCTTGGGCGGCTGCTTCGCGTCCCGGTATTCCTGCAAGTCCATGTCGTACTGGTTCTGCGCCAGCCACAGGCGCTTCTGCATCTCGCACACGCCCATCTCCCGATCGCCCTTGTTGGCCTCGGTGGTCTCCGTCTCCTTGAAGCCGCCCGTCTGCACGTCTCGAATGCGGTACCGGTCCTGCTTGAAGAACAGGCGATTGAGCTGGGTGGGCTTGTCCGTCGCCACCTCCTGCATCTGCCCGTGGAACAGGTCGAGCAGGAGGTCCTTCCGGTTCGACGCGAACGCGATGTGGCCACTGTCCGCATATATGGTGCGCCGCCGCATGGCGTCGGCCAGGTTGTAGATCACCACCTCCAGCAGTCGCCCGCCGGCCTGATCCACCTTGCCCGCCTTCAGGTAGAACTTCCCTTCGGCAATCGAGTTGATCACCTGTTCCTTGAGCAGCAACGTCGGCCTGGCCTGGGAGATGTCGCTCTGCAACGTGCTCAACTCGTGGTTCGCGCGCGGCAGCACCTGGTCGTTGAACGCGAGAAGCCCAATGGACATGAACACGCCGCCGATGATCGCCGGCGTCACCAGCCGCCACGGACTCACGCCGTTGGGCTTCCGCGCCGTCACCTCGTTCTCCGAGGCGAGCCGGGTGTACGCATACAGGACGGCCACCAGGACAGACATCGGCACGGTGAGCGCAACCGTGAAGGGTATGGACAGCATGAAGAACTGCCCAATGACCTTCCACGGAAGTCCCTTGCCCACCAGCTCGCCCATCTGCCGCGAGATGAAATTGAGCAGCATGAGCGACGTCAGCGCCACGAGCGCGAACGCAAATGGGCCGGCGTGCTCCCTGACGACGTAGCGGCTGATGATCTTCAAGCGTGAGATCTGATGGGGATGGCGCGCGGAACTGCAAGAGTGGCACAGCCTTGTAGCATGCGTCGCAGCCTGTAAATTCCACACCAGCGACGCGGAAATTCAAGTCTAACGCCCCGCAACGCGCTGTTGGCATTGTCACGCGTCCGGTCGGGCGCATCCAGACGCCCGCGGCCGACTGTACCCCGCCTCCCTGGATTTGGTGCGCGTTCTCCGGTTCCTCGCCGCGATCGCGGCGTTCGCCCGGCCTTCGGGCGTGTGCGCGCAACAGCCGGCCCCCGTCCCGGTGCCGCGCGTGGACTCCGTGCGCGTGGACACTCTCCATCCGCCCGCGAGGGATACCACCCGGCGCGTCCTCATGCCCAGGGCGCCCACCGTCGCGGATACAGTGAAAAAGCCCAGCCTCTTCGGGCCGCATGCCGACCTCAACGTGGACGTCCACGCCCGGTTCGAAGCCCGCGAGGAACGCCGCCAGGATGACCGCTGCTCCAGCGGCTACATCATCGGCGCGGCCTACACCTGCGACAACAGCTTCCAGCCCTTCTTCGGCAGTCCGCAATTCACCCTGCGCAGCACCGGCACCATTGCCGACCGCGTGCACGTGAACATCGACTTCGACAACCTCCGGGAGTTCAACGCCTCCAACGCGGTGAACATCTTCTACGAGGGCAAGCCCGCAGACCGGATCCAGCGGCTCGAGGTGGGCAACGTGGCCTTCACCGTGCCGTCCACACGCTTTCTCTCCAGTGGCGTACCGAGCGGAAACTACGGCGCCCAGGCGGTGGGCAAGCTCGGCCGCTTTCGCGTCCAGGGCATTGCCGCCCAGCAGAAGGGCAACATCGTCCGCGACCGGGTCTTCTACATCGGCAACCGCACGCTCCAGAGTGCCGAGCGCGAGATCAAGGACAACGAGATCGAACCGCGTCGCTTCTTCTTTACCGTGGACCCGCTGCTTTTCGGCGCGCCATACCCGCGCATCGACATCCTGAACCGCGCCCAGCTCTCGTCTCTCGCGGCGGCGCTGCCCGACACCATCCGTCCCCGACGCATGGTGCTCTACCGGGTGCAGTTCGGCACCCAGCCCCAGAATCCAAATGGCCCACGCCTCCGCGTCCTTGGCGATCCGGGCCGCGGGCGGCAGACCTACGACGTGCTGCGCGAAGGGGTGGACTACTACCTCGACCCGTCGCTGCTCTGGTTCGCCCTCGTGCGACCGTTGAATGGCAGCAATGAACGGCTCGTGGTGGCGTACACGGTGCGCGTCAATGGCCAGGATACCACGCTCCCCCTGTCGGCAGGCACGCCGGACCTCCAGTACTCGGGCGCCGGCGGCGACCAGACGGCCAACCTCGTCTTCGACCCCAACGTCGTCCCCGGCTCCCCGGCGTTCCGTCGCGAGATTCGCTCCGTGTATCGCGTGGGCGGCGAGGAGATCGTGCGCAACTCCACCCGGCTCCGTGTGGTGAGCGGCGCCGGCGACCAGGAGAAGCCCGCCAGCAACGGCTACGCCACCTTCCTCCAGATGTTCGGACTCGCGCAGTCCGTGAACCCGGCCAGTTTCGACATCGAGACCCGCCTGTGGCCGCGGCCCACGGATCCCAACTACAGCGCGGCCGCGGGCGGCACCGCCGGCCTGGCGAGTGCCGCGTCGCTCGGCGCCGCCTCCAGCGCCAGCGCGACAAGCGGCGGTCGCATCATCCGGGATCACTTCGTCATTTTCCCATCGCTCCAGCCGTTCGCTCGCAAGGATTCAGGGCTGGTCGATCCGGGCAATCCCACCAACGACGCCATCTACTCCACACCAGGCGAATACCTCTACTCTCCCCAGCATCCAGCCAACGTCTATCGCCTCAAGGTGGGCTACGAAACGGAAGCCACCGCAGAGGCGGGCGCCGTGGTGCTCGGCAGCGTGCAGTTGCGGCCCGGCTCGGAGCGCGTGGTGATCGACGGCCGCCCGCTGATTCGCGACGTGGATTACAGACTGGACTACGAGCTCGGGCGCCTCACCTTCCTCCGCCCGGATACGCTCTTCACTCGACAGCGCGCCGTCACCGTGCGCTTCGAGGAGAATCCCCTGTTCAACGTCACGCCCACCAACCTCTTCGGCGTCACGAGCACGCTCCCGCTGCCCAACGGCGAGCTGAATTTCATGGCAGTGCAGCAGTCGCAGAGCAACTCCAACTTCACCCGCCCGCAACTCGGCTTCGAGCCCGTGTCGTCGCTGCTGGCGGGAGTGAATGGCGAAATGGGTTGGGAGGTGGGGCCGCTCACGCGCCTCATGAATCACCTGCCATTCGTGAAGACCACGGCCAAGTCGCGAATGAGCGTGCAGGGTGAGCTCGCGACGAGTCGTCCCCGGGGAAACGGCGACATCCAGGCCTATCTGGAGAGTTTCGAAGGCGATCAGGGAATCACCGTCAGCCTCATCGACCAGAACTGGGCCCTCTCCAGCCAGCCGGCCGACGGGCACGTGCTTCCGCGCCGGCCGGACTACGGCGCCAACCCGTTCGACCTGCGGCGCGCCACGTCCATCGCCTTCCAGAACAACGGCCTCAATCCCACCACGGGCGGACTCATCACGGTCAAGAGCGCCGCCATCGACCAGAACGCCAACTTCACTGGCCTCGTCGGATCAACCGGCACCGAGCAGGTGCTCTGGCTCACGCTGTATCCCCTGACCATTGGTGGCAGGTACAACCCGGCCACGCGTTCGGGTGGCTGGACGGTGCCCGCAACGAAGGCGCCGAGTGGCCGGCGGTATCGCTCGGTGCGCACGGTGCTGAGCGCGGCGGGGGTCGATCTCTCGCGCACGGAGAATCTCGAGTTCTGGACGCTGGTGGACACCACGGCTGCGCGGCGCACCACCAACCCGACGCTCGTGTTCGACTTGGGCGCCATCTCGGAGAATCGCATTGCCTTCGCGCCGGAGTCGCTGCTCGTGCGGGCCGGCATCAAGCCGGATTCGCTGTTTCGCGGCAAGAAGCTTCAGGGACTCGATACGCTCGACACCGAACGCGATCCCATTTCCCGCGCATTCAATGCCGACGTGAACGACAAGGGCCTGCCGGGCGACGTCGTGGACACACTTGTCGTGGATTCAGGCACCGGGATCACGCGCGCCTTCAACGTGCCCATCTGCGCCGGCGCCACCCGCACCGTGCCGAGGCTGGGCGACACGCGCTCCAACTGCACCGTGCGCAACAACCGGTTGGACGAAGAGGACATCGACCTCGACGGCGTGCTGAACCTGACCACGGCCACGCGCGATCAGGAGAAAATCTCACGCTTCGTCGTGGATCTCGGCAACCGTGCGCGGTGGGTGCGCTTCGGCGGTACGTTCACGCAGCAGCTCGATTCCGCTGGTGCGCAGCACGTCCTCACATGGGTGTTGGTGCGCGTGCCCTTCCGCGCCGCGGACGACACCATCAATGACGTGCTGCTGCGCCGAGTGCGCGCCATGCGCGTGACCATGGTGAGTGGTGCAGGTGCGGCAGACGACGAATTCGCGCAGATTCCGCTGGCGCGCCTGCGCCTCGCTGGCGCGCCATGGCTCAAGCGCAATGACCAGACACTCGTCGGCATCGCGGGCGAGACACCAGGCGGTGGATATACGAGGACGTCGCTCGTGGGCACCGCCGACAAGGGCACGCTCAACGGCGACGATTATCAGTCACCGCCCGGCGTGAGCGATCAGCCGGAGACGCAGTCCGCACTGTTTGGCACCACCGCGCAACAGATCAACGAGCGGTCGCTCCGGTTGCAGGCCGGCAACCTCCCATTGTATGGCCGCGCGGAAGCGTATTATCGCTTTCCCGGCGGGCAGCAGAGCTTCATGGGCTACCGCGAGCTGCGGTTGTGGGCGCGCGGCCGGCGCAACGGGTGGGGACCGGGCGGCGAACTCCAGATGTACGTGAAGGTCGGCCGCGATGCGAACAACTTCTACCTGTACCGCACGCCAGTGAATTCGGGACCGGGCGCCGAGGCGTGGAATCCGGAAGTGCGCGTGGATTTCAACCGCTTCTTCGCGCTGCGGCAGAAGGTCCAGAACGCGTACCTGGCCAACCGGGGCGACACGCTGTCGTCCTGCACGGGTGCAGACGCCGCGCTCGTGGCCGCGTCCGGCGTACCGGCCATCACGGGCCAGCAGCGATACGTCGCCTGTGATGGCGGCTACATGGTGTACACGGTGGAACCGGGCGCGGCCCCGCCCAACCTCGCGGCGGTGCAGGAAATGGCCGTGGGCTTCGTTCGGCTCCCCGCGTCGGGCGGGATGCCGAGCGTCATTGGGCCGGCCGATTCGCTGGAGCTGTGGGTGGACGACATCCGACTGGGGAAGGTGGTGAACAGCCCGGGCTACGCGGGCCAGGTGAGCGTGAGCATGAGCGCCGCCGACATCGCGGACGTGCGTGTTGGGTTCACGAAGAAGGATCCCAACTTCCGGCAGCTCACGGACCAGCCCAGCTTCGTGGATGATCGCGTGCTGGACGTGGTGGGCACGCTGCACCTGGAAAAGCTGCTGCCCGTGTCCCTCGGCTTCGCCGTGCCGCTCACCATCACGCACGTGTCGTCGTCCAGCACGCCGCTGTTTCTCAGCGGCACCGACGTGCCTGGCGCTGGAGTGCCCAATCTCCGCGCGCCGGCCACCGGGATCACCACGTACGCGCTGAGCGTCCGGCGTACCGGACCCATCGCCAATCCGCTGCTCGGCGCACTGGTGGACAATCTCGGGCTCACGTCCACCTACACCACGGGCGACAGCCGCAACGAGTACCAGAGCGGCAACAACAATCACTTCGCGCTCAGCCTGGATTACAACGTGGCCGCGGAAGCGCGCACGGCGCATGTGCCGGGCATCATGAGTGCGCCGCTCAACATCATTCCGGTGTCGCTCCGCTCGGGCGACACCACGAGCGAGCCAGGTGTCTTCCGCTGGAATCCTACCGTGCTTCGCTTCTCGAGTGGCGTGGTGCGCGGCATGGACCAGCGCTTCTCGTTCCTGAAGCCAGCCGGCGCGCTCGATGATTCGGGGCGCGTGGCACGCACCGACCAGAACCTGTGGCGCAATTCGAGCACCCTCGAGTTCCGCCCCACCACTGCACTCACCGCGCGCTGGGACTTCGTGTCGCTGCGCGACCTCCGCGACTATGGCGATACCACGCAGGCGTCGCGAGCGGCCACGGAGGGACGGGCGCGGCTCTTCGGCGCCAACGTGGGCACGGAGCGCGAGCGATCGTTCCTCACGTCGTTCGGATTCGCGCCGCAGCGGTCGCAGTGGTTTCGCCCGCGCGCCGACTTCGGCACGCAGTACGGCATGCTGCGCGACCCCAATCGCGGCTCGTTCACGAGCCTCGCGTCGGGCAATACGATCACCGACGCACTGCCGCGCCGAGTCACCGTGTCGCAGAACCTGGGCGGCGGCGTGACCGTCGATCTCGGTCGCGCCATGACCATCTATGGCGCGGATTCCTCGCTGGCGCGCCGGCTGGCGCGCGTTTTCGCGCCACTCGACATCACGGTGAATCGCAGCCTGCTGTCGGCCTTCGACGACGCGAGCGCCGGCGCGCCCGCCGCACTCCAGTTCGGGCTCGGCGGCGTGAACGCCTTCCGCGAGGCCAACGGACGGCTCGCCGCCACCACCGGACTCACGCAGGCGCTCGCCGTGAGCCAGTCGCTGCTCTTTCCCGGCAACATCGCGATCGTCAACCGCTTCCGCCGCACCACCACGCGCAGCTGGACGCGCCGCGTGGAGAATGAACAGTCCGTGTCCGACGGCGCGCAGACCGTGTTTCCCGACGTCAGCGTCCGCTGGAACTGGACGCCTCCCGTGTTGTTCCGGCCCGTGATCAAGTCCCTGGGCGCCAATGCTGGCTACGCCCGCTCCCTGGCGGCGAGCTTCCTTGCCGGCAGCGAGGGCGGCCAGCAGCCCGAGTTGCGCGGGGCGCTCGTTCGCACCGTGCCCGTCAATGCGTCGGTGGCGTGGGGATTTGGCCGAGGGCTCACGACGTCTGCCGGGTATACGTCCACCATCCGCACGGACTCGCTGCCGGGCAGCGTCGCCCAGGGCAAGTCGGAGGAGACGAGCATCGACGTCGGCCGGGCGTTCAAGCTACCAAAGAACCTGGGCTTTACCATCGACAACGACATCCGCGCGCGCCTCGGGTGGCAACAGACCCGCTCGAACACCTACATCACCGATCTCGCTCGGCTGGGAGCCAGCCGGCTGGCCGACAACGGCCGCACTTCGATGAGCCTGAACGCGGATACCGATCTCAGCGAAACGGTGGTGTTCACGCTCCAGGGCTCGCGCGTGGTGACGTTCGACAACAACTTCAACCGGCGCAACACGCAGCTCGTGTTCTCCACCGTGCTCCAGGTGCAGTTCTTCGGCGACGCGAAGTAGTCCGGACCCTCGCGCCGAAAGTGGGGTGAAGAAGGGACGCAGCACGTTGCGTCGTGCATCACCCCGTCCGCTCGTCGGGTGGCGAGAATGGACAATGACGGTTCAACAATCATCAAGGCCTCACGTCGTGCGGATGTTGACTCTCTGTAGTGTGCTCTGCCTCGCGCTCGCGGGCGCGTGTGACAAGCTCCCGTCCAGGCCGAAGACGGCGTTCAACGCCGACTCCGCGTTCTCGTACACGCGGCAGCAGGTCGCCTTCGGCCCACGAGTGCCGGGCACACCAGGCGCCGTGAAGGCGGGCGACTGGATCGTCGCCATGATGAAGGCGCGCGCCGACACCGTGATCGAGCAGCGGTGGACGCACAAGACGCTCAAGGGCGACTCCCTTCCGCTCCGGAACATCCTGGCGCGGTTCAACCCGAAGGCCACGCAGCGCGTGCTCTACATCACGCACTGGGACACGCGCCCCGTGGCCGACAGCGACCCGGTGCTCGGCAATCGCAACACACCCATCCCTGGCGCCAACGATGGCGCGGCCGGAGTGGGGTTGTTCGTCGCGCTCGGTGATGCGTTGAAGAAGGTGCCGGCGACCGTCGGCGTGGACCTGCTGTTCGTTGACGGCGAGGATTACGGTGCCAGCTTCGACCCGCCGTATGCGGATGTGCTGCTGGGGTCACAGTATTTCGTGAATCACCTTCCCACCGCCGACTACAAGCCGATCTACGGCGTCCTCTGGGACATGATCGCCGACAAGGACCTCAACATCACGCAGGAGCCCAACTCCATGCGCGCGGCGCCCGAGGTGGTGACGCGCGTCTGGCAGAAGGCGGCTGAACTGGGGTACGAGAAGTACTTCATCCCCAAGCCGTACCAGTATCCCGTCACGGACGACCACGTGCCGTTCATCGAGAAGGGTTTCCACGTCATCGACGTCATCGATCTCGACTACGGTCCGCCTGGGCCCGACGGCAATCCATTCCCCAACTATCACCACACCTTGCAGGACACAATGGAGCACATCTCGGCCAGGAGCTTCCAGGTGGTTGGTGACGTTGCGCTCGCACTGCTGATGGACGGTTAGACTGTCGTCCTGAGCGAAGCGAAGGACCTGCTCCTGGGCCAGCGAGGAACAGGTCCTTCACTTCGTTCAGGACGACAAGCCATGCATTGAAATGATGATGGCGCATCACTGGCAAGGCACATCTTGCTCCCCATGCCGACACCATCCGAACAGAAGGCCCTCGCCTTCATCGCCATCGTCATCCTGCTGGGCGGAGCCGTCCGCGTCCTGCGCGCCGGATCCTCCACTCCGCCAACTCCACTCGAACAGCAGGCGCTCGCACGCCAGGCGACTGCCGCAGACAGCGCCACTCGTGGCGCAAAGCGTGGAAAAACATCGCGACGCGGCAAATCCGTTCGCGCCTCGCGTGATACCATGCCTGTCATTGTCGGCGGAGTGGCCAGCGTGCCTCCCACCTTCGCCAGGCCAGACCGCCCGTTCGACCACACTCCCTACGGCTTCAATGCCCGACCCGGCTTTTCCCCCGCTACACCACGCATCGACACGGATCTCAACGGCAGGAGGCCCGCTGCGGCACCCCCGGCCGCGCGCGGTGCCGGCAAGCCCTTGCCCGGAGCGCCCGTGGACATGGATCTGGCGAGCGCCCAGGAAATCGAGGCCCTGCCACGCATCGGCCCCACACTCGCCCCCCGCATCGTGGCCAACCGAGACTCGCTCGGCGGCTTTGGCTCGCTCGACAAGCTCAGGCGGGTCAAGGGAATGGGGCCGGCGGCACTGGACCGCCTCGCGCCCCTGGTTACCTTCGGCGGACGCACAGCCCCGCGCGCTGCTCCACCGTGATCAGCGGTTGCGGCTGAGCACGGCCCTGTTCGTGCACTTATGTAGCCACACGTGACTTACCAATCAACCACTGTCGCCATCCTCCTGGCTCGACTCTCCGGCGCGCAGATTGGGTTCTGCGCGAGCTCCATCCGCGAAGTCCTGCGCTCGGTGACAATCGCACCCCTGCTCGGCACGCCCCCAATCATCGAAGGTGCGGTGAATTTTCGCGGGCGTATCGTGCCGGTCGTCAACGTGCGCGAGCGATTGTCGTTGGCGGCGCTGGCCAATGCGCCGGATCAGTTCCTGGTCATCCTCGAGGTCAACGATCGGCTCATCGCCGTTCGGGTGGACGACGTAGAGGACGTCGTGGAAGTCCCCGCGTCCGAGCTCGAAGCGCCCAGGGGCGTTTCGCCGGTGGTCGAGCGGTTGACCGGCATTGCCGCAACGGCCAGCGGCGCGCTCGTCATCTACGACGCGGACGCCTTTCTCACGCAGGCTGAGCAGGATGCGCTCGACGCGAACGGCGTGGTCGAGCCATGACGATACGCACCGCGAAGGCGGCGCCGACGCGCCGAGCGACGTCCGGTTTCAGCAACCCCGCGTTCGCGCGCATCGGGGAGCTGGCCCAACTGCACGCGGGCCTGGTGTTTCCTCCCAATCGCCAACCGTCGGCAGAGGCGGGTATGCGGCGCGCCATGAGCGCGCTCCGCATAGGCGAACCCGACGCGCTGCTGCGTGCATTCCAAACGCCAGGCGACGCCCGCGATGCAGTGCTGGCCGAACTGACCGTGGGAGAGAGTTATTTCTTCCGCGATGAGGCGCAGCTGGAGCTGTTGACCAGTGACATCATACCGGCTCGGCTCGAGAGCCATGGCGCCAGCCGACCCCTTCGCATCTGGAGTGCGGGGAGTGCGTCTGGCGAAGAGGCATACACGCTCGCGATCATGCTCCGCGAGCAGAAGTGGCCTCACCCCGCGCGCATCCTCGGCACCGATATCGCGCTCCCGCGCCTCGCCGCCGCGCGCCGCGGCCGCTACACGCGCTGGGCCCTGCGCGGCGTTTCCAGCGAACGGATCGCACGGTGGTTCGCGCACGACAGCGCGCAGTACGATCTCGACCCGTCCGTCCGCAAGATGGTCGAGTTCCGACCGCTGAATCTCGTGGCGGACGATTACGCCACACCGGAGCGTGGAGCGGGCGGATTCGATCTGGTATTGTGTCGCAACGTGATGATCTACTTCGAGCTGGAGATGGTGGCGCACATCGCGCGCGGCCTCCTCGACTCGCTCGCCCCTGACGGGTGGCTCGTGCTCGGGGCTTCGGATCCGATGCTCGTGCACCTCGTCCCCTGCGAGGCGGTCATGACGGAGTCGGGAGTCGCATATCGCCGCCCGGGTCGTACACATCCCACCGTCCTCACTGTTCCCGCGCGCGCGCTGCATGCGGTCGCGCACGAGCCCGTGTTGCATGTGTTGCCGGCGGTTCTGGTTGATCGCACACCGTCGCTCTCCAGCGAGCTGGCGTTGCGGCTCGCATCGCCGGTCCTGGCGCAGGACGCCAGTCCCCTCGCGGACGCAATCGCACCGTCGTCGCATGGAGAGCTGCTCCCCCCCCGCGCCGATGAGGAAAGCGAACACGCGCGCGCCGCCTACGCGATAGCGGACTATCCCGCCGCGGAAGCGATGGCGATAGCGGCCCTCGCCAAAGCACCGGTTGAGGACGTGGCGCTGGCGCTGTGGATCGTCGCGATCCGGTCAGTGGCCAATCAGGGTCGCTTGAACGAGGCCGGTGAGCTGTGTGCGCGCTCTCTCGAGCTCCACCCGCTCTCCGCGGAGCTGCAATACCTGCACGCCACGCTGCTCACCGAAGCCGGCTGGTTCAGCGATGCGGCCGCGGCATCGCGCCGCGCGATCTACCTCGACCGCGCGTTCGTGATGGCGCACCTGCTGCTCGGTGACGTCCTCGCGCGCACGGGCGATCCGGCGGCCGCGCGCATTGCGTTTGCCAACGTCCTTCACCTGTTGGCAAATACGGAGGCCGATGCGGCCGCCGCAGCTGCTGACGGCGTACCGGTGGCGCGCCTGCGCCAAGTCGCCGAGCTGCGCTTGCGCACGCTCGCCGCCGGTTGGCGTCATGAGTGAAACAACCACGCGGCACCAGGAAGGGATCGATGAAGCACTCGCTCGCGTGGCCGCACGCATTGCGGCCGGTGCGGCCCCCGACGACGCCACGGCGCGGCTGGCGTTGCTCCCCGCGCGTGCTGTGGCCCTCGCCCGGCCGCTCGCCGAGCAGGACGAGGCGACGCTGGCCGATCAGCTGGAGGTCCTGGTCTTTCGCGTCGGCGACGAGCGGCTGGCCCTGGCCCTCAGCGCAATCGTCGCCATCGTGCGCGTGTCCGTGGTGACGCCGTTGCCGCGCGCCGTGGCACCAGTCCACGGGGTGACGGCATGGCGTGGCAGGCCGCCCACCGTGCTGTCGCCCGGCGGGGGGCGCGCCATCGCGGAGCCGGGCGACCGGCTCGTCGTGCTTGGCGACGGTCGCCGGGCCGTCGTTGGCCTGCTGGTCGATGGAATCGACGACACGGTGGTGGTGAAGCGCTCCACCCTTGCCCCCGCCACCGCGGGCGCGCGCGGCGCTTTCGCGCTCGGCATTTCCGGGGACGCGCTGCTGGTGCTGGATTCCGACGCAATGTTGAACGCGGCTCGTCCCGAGCCATGATGCTTGCATCCCCGAGGAAGAGGTCACGATGACGTGGACAGTTGGCCGGCGCATCGCGCTGGCACTTGCAATCGAGCTGGTGCTGTTGATCGTGGTCGCCGTCGTCGGTGGTGGCGCCCTCGGGCGATCTGCCGCCGCGTACGAGCGTGCGCTCACGGTGCGCCGCACGACGGTCGCCCCGGCAATTCGAGCCGAGTCGGAGGTGCGCGGCGCGAACGTGGAGCAGTTGCGTTTTCTGCTCAGCGGCGACGAACGCTATGAACGGCGGCGAGACAGCATCACCGCGGTCGCTCGTGGACTCGCCCAGGCCGTCAGCGACACGGTGCGGACGCCCGAGGCCCGGGAGCGCTGGGCACGCACCATTGCGCTCCTGGTCCAATGGAACGATGCGGCGACGCAGACGTCCGCGGCGTCGAAGGCGAAGGACCAGGCGACCGTGCTCAGGATTCGCGCGACGAAGCTCGAGCCACTGGTGCAATCCATCGACTCGCTGGTCCGGGTGGGCATCCTCGAGCAGCAGCGCGAGGGAGAAGCAGAGGCGGAAGTCGGACGCTCCACCGCAAGCGACGCACGAGGCGCGGTTATGCTGGTTGCCCTTCTGGCCATCATTGTCGGCACCGTCGCGGCATTCTTCCTGAGCAGGTCCATCACGCGGCCGCTCCAGGCCACCGCGACTGGCATCGCTTCCAGCAGCGCGCAGATCCTGACGGCCACCACCGAGCAGGCCGCGGGCACCAATGAGACCATGGCGGCCGTCACCGAAACGGTGGCCACGGTGGACGAGGTGGCGCAGACGGCCGTGCAGTCCACGCAGCGCGCGCGCGCGGTGGCCGATGCGGCGCAGCGCGCAGCAGAGGGAGGACGCGCCGGACGCAAGGCAGTGGACGATGCGGTCAATGCCATGCGCCTGGTGCAGACGCAGGTGGAAGCGATGGCCACCGGTATCGTCGCGCTCGCGGAACAGGCGCAGTCCATCGGCGAAATCACCACGGCCGTGAGCGAGATCGCGGAGCAGACCAAGCTGCTCGCGCTGAATGCTGCAGTCGAGAGCACGCGCGCCGGAGAGCATGGGCGCGGCTTCGCGCTCGTGGCCGCCGAGATCAAGACGCTGGCCGGTGAGGCCAAGGAGTCCACGGTGCAGGTCCGTCGCCTGTTGAGCGACATCCAGCGCTCCACGAGCGCCGTGGTGATGGCCACGGAGCAGGGCACCAAGCAGACCGCCGCCGCCGTGCGCCAGGTGAACCAGGCGGGCGAAGTCATCGCGCAACTCGCCACCGTTGCTGATGAAGCCGCACAGGCAGCAGCACAAATCGTTGCGTCGGCAGGGCAGCAGGCACTCGGCATGGAGCAGATTCGCCAGGCCATCGCCAACATCCACGACGCCACCCAGCAGAACCTCACCGCCACGAAGCAGACCGAAGCCGCAGCGCAGGATCTCAATTCGCTCGGTACGAGACTCGTGGGCATGGTGGGCGCGCGGAAATCCGCGTGACCTCCGTCCACGCCATGCATCATCCGGGGCTGCATGACTGACGACGCCCTGGCGGTACGCCTGCTCGCGATCTTCGTGGAGGAGCTCGACGAGCAGGTGCAGCAACTCAACGAGGACTTGCTGGCGCTGGAGCGCACGCCGGGCGACGCCGATCGCCTGCGCGGGGTGTTTCGCGTGATGCACACCCTCAAGGGCGCGTCGCGCGCCGCCGGCCTCCGCCTGGTGGAGGAAGTCTGTCACGCCCTGGAGCATGGGCTCAGCCGCGTACGCGACGGTGGCGGGGCGCTCGGTGGCGCGCAGATCGCCCTGCTCTTCGAGGCGGCCGATGCGCTTGGTGAAGTCCGCGACGAACTTCGCCTGGGCCATCCCGCGCCTGACGCGGCCCTCGCGGTAGTGCTGCTCCACACGCGTGGCCGCGCCGCGGCTCCCGCTTCGACTTCCGTGATGCGGGACGATGTTCCAGCCACGGCACCAACTGTCCGTACCGTGGCGGCCGCAGTGACCGCCGCGTCCGTGATCACCGCGCCGCCGCATCCGGACGTGCTTGCAGCAATATCGCCCGGTGTGGGGTCAAGCCAGGACACATCGCGCGCGGGCAGCCAGGTGCGCGTAAGCCTGCACCAGGTGGACGCGATCACCGGCGCCGCGGGGGAGATTGCCGGCCTCGCGTCCATGCTCGATGGGCGCGCTGACGAACTGGCGGCGTTGCGCGCACGGCGTCGCGCGGAACGTCGTCGCTACGCAGCGGATGAAGGTGGCGCGGAGCTCGATCGGGAACTCAC
>JACMOE010000636.1 GCA_014378185.1 Gemmatimonadaceae bacterium
TATCATGGCTCATGACTAGTGAGGACACAGGCAAAGCTGTCGCGTGGACGCGCGTGGCGGAAGCGGCGAGCCGCGGCGCGCGTACATTTGGGGTTGTCACGCTCTTCTCCCACTCGGCTCTGAGCCAGTTCTCCCATGCGTCTTCGTTCGTGGTTTCTTGCCGGAGCGAGTTGCGCGCTCTCCCTCGGCTGCCCTCCCGCGGTCGGCGCGCAAGGCGGGCCTGCCTGCACCGCTCGGCTCGTCAGCGGAGCGGCAATCGCGCGGGGCTGGGCTGCCTATCGCAGGAACGACGTCGCAGTGGCAGCGTCCGAGTTCAACCGCGCGTTGGCGATCTGTCCTGACGATGCGGGCGCGCTCACTGGCGCCGGCTACGCCGCCATGCGTCGTGGGCGATTGACGGAGGCGCGCATTTACCTGCATCGTGCGCTGGCGCAGGATTCGATGTCGTACGATGCCGCGGCCGGTGCAGGCATGGTCGCGTATCGGTCAGGCGACATCGCGGCGGCGCGCCGCAGTTTTGCAAGGGCCCTTCGCGTGGTACCGGGCGATTCCCTTGCGCGGTCGTACCTCGCCGCGCTACCGGAGGACATCGGGGCTGTCGTGTTGACGCCGCACGTGCGGCCATCCGTGATGTCCCTTGCCGCCCGGACCGGGCGGCGGGTGTTCGAGGTACGGGATTCCGTGGATGGTTGGCGGCCGATGTGGATCAAGGCAGTGAACCTGGGGGCCGCGCTACCGGGCAAGCATCCGTCCGAGTTTCCGCCGAACGACAGCACGTACGAGCGATGGATCGCCCTCATGGCCGACATGGGCGCCAACGCCATCCGCGTCTATACGATTCACCCTCCCCACTTCTACGCGGCACTCCGCAACTGGAATCTCGCGCACCCGGCACATCCACTCTGGATCATCCACGGCGTGTGGACGGAACTTCCTCCAGGGCGGAAGCAGGAGAAATACGACGACCCTGCATGGCTCGGGCAGTTTCGCGGCGAGATGCGGCACGTGGTGTCGGTGCTGCATGGGAGCGCCGCGATACCCGCGGTGCCGGGCCACGCCAGCGGAGTCTATCGCGCTGACGTTTCGCCCTGGACGCTGGGTTACATCATCGGCCGCGAATGGGAGCCGTACTCCGTGGTGGCCTACAATGCCGCGAAACACGGCCAGTCGCGGCTGACCGGAACGTATCTCACCATCGACGGAGGCAATGCGCTCGAGGTGTGGCTCGCGGCGCAGTGCGAGTACCTGGTGACATACGAGATGCAGGAGTACAACGCACAGCGCCCGGTCGCGTACACCAACTGGCCCACGCTCGATCCCATCGCGCATCCGACGGAGACGACGAGGGCACAGGAGATGGCGCTGCTGCGCGCGCGTGGCGAGCGCCTGGTGGAACCGCCCAAGGAATACGACAACGACGCCGCGGCGCTGGATGCGAACAGGATGCACGCGACGGCTGCGTTCCCCGCTGGTGTTTTCGCCTCATATCACGCCTACCCGTACTATCCTGATTTCCTCCTCGTCGATCCGGGATACTCCACGGCGCGATCGCCCGAGGGACCGAGTAATTATTTCGGATACCTGCGCGACCTGGTCGCGCATCACGGCGACATGCCCGTGGTCATCAGCGAGTACGGCGTGCCGTCGTCTCGCGGCATTGCGCACGTGCAGCCGCAGGGCTGGAATCACGGCGGCCTCACGGAGAACGAGCAGGCGTCGGCCAACGCGCGGCTCACGCGGGACATCCACGCGGCGGGTGCGGCGGGCGCCGGCCTCTTCGCCCTCATCGACGAATGGTTCAAGAAGAACTGGATCGTCGTGGATTTCGAGGTGCCCGCAGAACGAAAGAGACTGTGGTTCAATCCCCTGGACGCCGAGGAGAATTACGGCGTGCTGGCGATGCGCGCCGGCGCGAAGGACACGCGGATCGTCATTGACGGCGACAGTTCGGATTGGCGGGGCGTGACGCCCCTGTACCAAGCCACCTCCGAGCAACGCCCGGATCCGCTGTCGCTGCGCTCACTTCGCGTCGCGCAGGATGAAGCCTACGTCTACCTGCGCCTGGACGTCGGCGAGATCGACTGGTCGCGAGCACATTACCAGATCGGTATCGACACATACAAGCCAACCCTCGGCGACACACGACTGCCACATACCGGAACGCGATCACCCACGGGACTGGAATTCGTGCTCGACCTCGGGGGGCCAGGCGATACACAACTGTTGGTGGACCACCCGTATAACCCGTACCGGCCCGTCACGATTCCGGGAAGCAAGCCTGTCGCGGTGCAGTACGTTTACAACCGTCCGTTCCGCACGGTGGCGAACGCGGCGGGGCAGTGGGATTCGCTCGTCGTCGTTCCCAATCGCCGGCGTATCGGACGTGCCGGGCAACTCTACCCCGCGATCAGCTACAACCGGAATCGGGTCACGTATGCACGTGAGCAGGACAATTCGCTTGCCCGCTGGGTCGCGAACAGCACA
>JACMOE010000637.1 GCA_014378185.1 Gemmatimonadaceae bacterium
ACGCCCACCAGCGTCACACCAATCGAGGCCAGGTACTCCGCACCATCCGGCGCGACATACGTGTAGTCGGTGTGGAACTCCGTGCTCCCGCTTTCAAGCCACGCGGAGTTGCGCGTCTTCAGCAGCACGCGCGTCACACCGGTCAGGTCATGCGCGCGAAGCTCGGCCTCGCCGATGCTCATTACCGCATCCGAGAACGCCAGCAGCCGGCACGATCCCGTGAGCACCTCGAGTGACAGCGCATCCACGCCGGCGCCGTCGTCGAAGAAGTGCTTCGGCGCATCCACGTGTGTGCCCGTGTGCGACCCCATGTCGATGCGCGACACGTTCGCGCCTGCGCCCTGCGAGATGGCCTGCTGCGCCGTCACGCTGATCGCCGGATTGCCGGGATACACCAGGCCGCCCGTGCGGAGCGAAACGGAAATGTCGTAGATGCGTCGGCGCTGTGCGCTCATCGGCCTTCATCCTGTGTCACGAGTGTTTCGACTGGAAGAATGGTGCTCGGCACGGCGTATCCACCAGCGTCCCGCACGACGCGGGCAACCGTTCGTCGCAACTCGTCCTGGGCGGACAGCAATGCGCTTCGACTAACCCTGAATCGCCGACCCGAAGCGACGACGAACAGGTCGCACAACGCCAGCTCATGCGTACAACCCTCTGCACCACGCGCGACCAGCAACTGCTGCGTACGTGACAACACGCACGCGGTCGCGAACATCTCGATGGCCATGTCGCTCAACCGCTCCAGCTCCTGCTGCCGGTCCACCACCTCGCTCCGATACTCGCGAATCACCCGCTCGGCACCATCCTTCAGCTCCTGCACGTGCTTCTCGAAGTGTCGTGCATGACCCTGAAGTCGCTCGTGCAGCTCGACGTCGAGCGTCGGCGTTGCGCCGAACCGTTCCGCAATGCGCGATGCTGCGAACTCCGACAACAATCCCAGATTCTTGAGCGGGCGATGCAGTGCGATACCCAGCTCCTTCAACTCCTCCGCAGGGCCGCGGATGCCATTCAGCGAGATGAAGAGCCGCAAGACGTCGTTCGTTCCCTCGAAGATCCTGTTGATCCGCGCATCGCGCAGCGTCCGCTCGTACGGGTATGGCTTCACGAATCCCCGCCCGCCCGCGATCTGCACCATCTCGTCTGCCGCTCGCCACAGCATCTCGCTCGCGAACACCTTGCAACACGCTGCTTCCAGTGAGTAGTCCGCGCCCGGCAGGTCGGCGAGATGCGCGAGTTCCGCCAGCATCGCATCGGCGGCATAGGCGTCCGTCGCCGTGCCCGCGAGCTTTCGCTGCGTGATCTCGAAGTCGGCAATCGGCCGGCCGAACTGCACGCGCGATTCGGCGAACTCCACCATCTGGCCGAGGATGCGCTTCGTGCCATGCGTACATCCGGCCGCGAGGGTCATGCGTCCGCCATTCAGCACCTGCACGGCGACGTTGAATCCCTTGCCCACGATGCCCAGCACGTGATCGGCTGGTACCTGCATCTCGCGATAGACAAGCTCAGCCTGCGTCGAGCCGCGAATACCCATCTTCCGAATTGTGCGCGCCACCTCGAATCCCGGCATGTCCGGCCTGATGATGAACGCCGTGGGCCGCAGGATCATCTTGCCGTCGCGCTCGATCGGGGTCTGCGCGAAAGTGGCGATCACTCCTGCGCGTTGCCCGTTGCCGATCCAGTGCTTGTGCCCCGTGAGCGTCCAGCTGCCGTCGGAATTCTGCTGCGCCTGCGACAGGATGTTCTGCGCGTCGGAGCCGGTTTCCGGTTCCGTGAGCGCGTAGGCGGCGAGCGTGTCGCCACGCGCAAGCACGGGTAGGTAGCGCTGCTTCTGCGCATCCGTGCCGAAGAGGACGATGGCCTTCGACCCCAGCCCGCAATGCACTGCTACCAGCACGCCCAGCGATGGATCGAGGCTCGACAGCGCGCCGAACACGTGCGAGTACGCCGAAGCCGAAAGCCCGAGCCCGCCGTACTCGCGCGGAATCGACATGCCAAGGAATCCCGCGTCCGCAATCGCGCGAATGACGTCCTCGGGAATAGTCTCCTCCTCATCGAACCTTGCCGAGTCGATGAGACCGTGGCTCATTCGATCGAGCTCGGACAGCAGCCGGCGCACCGTGCCCGCTTCGTCCGGATCCCGGTCGCTCAGCGGAGCGGGGAAGGGGAACAGCAGGCTGTCGTGGATCGCGCCGGCGAAGATGCCTCGCACGAATGAAGGGGCGTCATCGCTCATATGGAAAGCATAGGGAGTGGCTGTGCGCCGCACCAGTCAGCGGACCTGCTCGCTTGTCGTCCTGAGCGGAGCGCCTGCCCTGAGCGAAGTCGAAGGGAAGGACCTGCGCTTCGCCCGTTGCGCCGCGACCGCCGCCCGGGAACCTTTCAGCATGCGTTCACTCATCCGTCCCGCCGCGCCCCTCGCGATTGCCGCCCCCGCCATTCCCGCAGGCTGCCGCTCCTCGTCGCCCGCGCCGACCCGGGCGCCGGCTCCCGTCGTCGCCGCACCGGTGCGCTCCGGTTACGCCACCGGTGAGGATGTCATTGCCGCCATGCACGCGCGCTACGCGGGCAAGTGGTACCGCACGCTCACGTTCACGCAGAAGACGTCGCGCCTCCAGGCCGATGGCAAGTGGAACGTGCAGACCTGGTACGAAGCGCTCGACCTGCCCGGCAAGCTGCGCATAGACTTCGATCCCATCAGCGCGGGCAACGGCGTTCTCTACGTGCGCGACAGCGCGTTCACCGTCACCAACGGCCGACCCCTGCGCGGCACGCCCTCCATCAACCCGCTGCTGCTCCTCGGCTTCGACGTCTATGGAAATGCTCCCGCCCGCACGGCAGCCTTGCTGCGCAAGGAGGGGTTCGATCTCACGCAGGTGCACCCGGACACTTTCCAGCGCCGCCCCATGCTCGTCGTCGGCGCCCGCAAGGGAGACCTGCGCCGCAAGCAGTTCTGGATCGATGCCGAGAATCTCGTGTTCATCAGGACGATCGAGCCGGCGCGTGACACGACGAAGGTGCAGGAGGTCCGCTTCCTGAATTACGAGCGCCGCGGCGACGCATGGGTGTCACCGCGTGTGGAGATCCATACGGACGGCAAGCTGGTGTTCCACGAGGACTACTCGGACATGCGCACCGATGTGGACCTCGATGACGCGCTGTTCAATCCGGCAAAGTGGCGCACCGCGAAGCATTGGTCGGTGACGAAGTAGGCCCCCTTCTGACGTCAGCAACGCAGGGTGCGATGTCCGAACTCTGCATTCTGCTTCTGACGTCACTCGAGAGGACTTCCATACCGGGCGCAAACCAAACTGTAGTCGGCGCCCGATGTCAGCCGCCTGCCCTCCGATTTCAGTCACCCGACTTCTGAATTCGGTGCGTAATGCCCAACGACATTTACGCCTGCCGCGCTGTTTCGAGCTGCTGCCCAAGCTCCAGGGCATCGCGAGTAGGCGCCGTGCATGCGTACCGCCTGCACACGTACGCCGTAGCGCCCTCACCCGATCGCCCCGCCATCAGCGCAATCCCCTCCACGTCCTCCCCTCCCGCCATCACGAGCGACGGCACGTACCGGCCCGCCACGACAGCCGCCAACTGATCGAATACCGCATCCCCCACCGCCCCCACAATCGCCACCTCCACCGCCCCCCGCACCAGCATGTCCGCCGCCCCGAGGGCATGGCCGAACGCCGTCGGATAGCGCGCCATCGGCTCCGCAATTGTTTCCAGCATGTGCGCCGCCCGTTCCGTATAACGCGCCTCGGCGTACAGGTCGCCGAGTATCACCATCAGCTCGATCGCCAGCGACGTACCCGATGGCATCGCGTTGTCCGTCACGTCGCGCGGCCGCGTGACCAGCACCTCGCCATCGGCGGCGGTGTCGAAGAATGCCTGCACCCCCTCGTCCCAGAACCGCGCGATGATCTCGTCGCCAAGCGCGCGTGCACGATCGAGCCACCGTCTGTCGAACGTCAGGTTGTACAGCGCCATGGCTCCCAGCCCGAGCGCCGCGTGGTCTTCCAGGAAACCGGGAATCCTGGCGACGCCATCCTTGTAGGAGCGCATCACGCGCCCGTCGATCACCAGCGCGCGAAAGAGAAACTCGCCGCTGCGCACCGCCATCGCCGCCAGGTCCGCGTCGCCGAACGCGCGCGCCGCTTCGGCAATGCCGCGCAGCATCAGCCCGTTCCAGCCTGCAAGGATCTTGTCGTCGAGCGCCGGCCGCACGCGCCGCTCCCGCGCGTCGTACAGAATTCGCTCGGCGCGCTCGATCGCCGTCCGCAGTTCTGGAAGGGTGACTCCGTGCGCCTCCGCGAACGCCTCGGGCTCATGGGGCACGTTCAGGATGTTGCGTCCCTCGAAGTTTCCGGCGGCCGTCACGCTCCAGTAGCCCCTCAACAGTGCGGCATCCTCGCCGAGCAGCGTATACAGTTCGCCGATGTCCCACACGTAGTAGCGACCTTCGTGTCCCTCGCTGTCCGCGTCGAGCGACGAATAAAACCCGCCCTCGGCCGACGTCATCTCCCGCGCGATCCACGCGATGGTCTGGTCGGTCACGCGACGCACCTCGATGTCCCTCGTGGCCTGCCACAGGTGCGCGCCGAGCCGCACGAGCAGCGCGTTGTCGTACAGCATTTTTTCGAAATGCGGCACCAGCCAGAACGCATCCACGCTGTAGCGCGAGAAACCCCCGCCCACCTGGTCATAGATGCCGCCGCGCGCCATCTGCCGGAACGTGTGCGTCACCATCGTGAGCGCGTCGGCGTCTCCCGTCCGCGCCCATTGCCGCAGAGCGAAATCCAGCGTCATCGTCGGCGGAAACTTCGGGGCACCATCGAATCCGCCAAACGTCGGCTCGTACCGCTGGCGCAGCGATGCCATTGCCCGCGTAAGGACCGCCTCGTCCAGCACTCCTGTTGCCTTCGTGCGTTCCGTGCTCGCTGCATACAGCTCGCGCATCTGCGCCGCCGTGCGGATCACGTTCTCCTGCCGGTTGGCCCACGCGTCCGCCACGCCGAGCATCACGCGCCGAAAGCCTGGGCTTCCATGCCGGTCATCCGGCGGGTAATACGTGCCGGCAAAGAACGGCTCGCCCTGCGGCGTGAGGAACACCGTCATCGGCCAGCCGCCGTGTCCCGTCATTGCCTGCGTGGCCTGCATGTAGATGGCATCGATGTCCGGCCGCTCCTCGCGATCCACCTTGATGCACACGAAGTGCTCGTTCATGAGCGGGGCAGTCTCGTCGTTCTCGAACGACTCGCGCTCCATCACGTGGCACCAGTGGCACGCCGCGTAACCGATGCTCAGCAGGATGGGCTTGCCTTCATCGCGCGATCGCGCGAGCGCCACCTCGCCCCACGGATGCCAATCCACGGGGTTGTGCGCGTGTTGCAGGAGGTACGGACTGGTCTCGTGTGCGAGCAGGTTTGCCATGCCGTATTCTACGCAGTTTGTCGTCCTGAGCGCAGCGAAGGACCTGCCCGTCCCCCGTCCCCCGTCCCCGCAGCTAGCTTTTCATCCAATGCCCCGACTTCCCACCTGGCCCCTGCGCGCATTCCCGACCGGCCTGCTCGCCGTCGCCGCGCTCGTACTCCTGAGCGCCGCCGTCGCCGTCCCCACCGTCCGCGACGCCGCCACGCTGGCCCCGGTCACCGAAGTCACGCTCCACCGCCCCATCGCCTACCTGCTGCTCGCCCCGGTGTCAAACGTGCTCGACACCGTCACCCTCATGAGCGCACGACAGCACATCGCGTTCGTCGTCACCGTCATCATCGCCTACCTGCTCTGGTGGTGGGCACTCGGCCGTCACGCCCTCCGCGACGCGCTCCCGCGCCGCCGCGCGCTGCGCGAAATCGCCCGTATCGGCGTGGGACTCGTCCTGCTGCTCGCACTCTACACCATGGTCGCGATCATTCCGCGCCCCATGGCCGCCCTCGACACCAGCACCGACATCCTCATCGCTGATTTCCACACGCACACACGCTTCTCGCACGATGGACGTCCGGATTGGACGCCGGAAGACGTCCGCGCCTGGCACCGCGACGCAGGATTCGACGTCGCCTTCGTCACGGACCATCGCACCTTCGAGGGCGCGCGCGACGGATGGGCCAACAACCCGTCCCGCGGCGGCGACGGCACCATCCTCCTGCCCGGCATCGAAGTCTCCTGGCGCGGTGAGCATGTCAACGTGCTCGACGCGGATCGCATGTATCGCGGCATCCTCACGGAAAACCTGCGCGACATCGATGAACCGGCGCTCAACCTGGCCAGCTCGCTCGCCGGCGCCGAACCGGTGCTCATCGAGACACTCCCCGGCGACCTCTCGAAAATGTCACCCGCGCACGGACCGGGAACAGCCGGCGTTCGTGCCATCGAGATCGTGGACGGCGCTCCCCGCGGACTTGGCCAGACCCGCGCCGAGCATGCACGCATCATCCAGTTGGCGGACAGCTTCAACCTCGCGCTCGTGGCCGGAAGCGACAGCCACGGCTGGGGATACGCTGCGGCCGGATGGACGCTGATCTTTCTGCCGCAATGGCGCGCCGCCGCGCCAGAGCGATTGAGCAACGCCATCAGCACCGTGCTTCGCCAGGGCGGCCGCCGCTCCACGCGTGTCGTCGAGCGCTACGTCGCCAACACGGAGTCCGGCATCTCGCTGCCCTTCACCGCGCCGCTAGTCGCGTGGGGCATGCTGCGCGCCCTCTCCACCGACGAACGGATCGTATGGCTCGGGTGGTGCCTGGCCATCTACCTGGTGTGGCGGCTCGCGGTCACTCGGCGTCGCGCTGCGCCACTCGCGCCCTGAGGGCATGACCCACCCCCACGGCACCGCGATGCCAGACGACGCACGCCACTGGCGAACCGCGCTCGTCGTTTCGTTCGCCGCGCTGGTGGTGCGCCTGCTGTTCGCTGCCGCGCTGCCGCTGTTTCCGGACGAGACGTACTACTGGGACTGGTCCCGACACCTCGCAGCCGGCTACTTCGACCATCCGCCCGCCATCGCCGTGCTGGTCTCCGCCGGCACCGCATTGGCCGCACTCGTGGGTGCACCACCATCCGCCTTTGCCATCCGCCTCTTCCCGGTCATCGCCGGCTCGGCGGCCGGCCTGTTCACCACCATGATCGCGCGACGACTCGGCGGAGGTGCAGCCGCCCTCACGGCTGCCGTCGTGTTTGCGCTCATGCCACTCGCCGCATCGGGACCCATCCTCGCAACACCCGACGCACCGCTCCTGGCCACCAGCGCGGCCGGACTCTACTTCGTGGTGCATGCCCTGGACGCCGCACCCGGCTCGCGCACCTCCACGTCCAATTGGATGATCGCCGGCGCCTGCCTCGGCCTCGCGTTCTCGTCCAAGTACACGAGCATCCTCCTTCCGCTCACCATCACGGCGGCAGTCCTGCTGCGCCCGTCACTGCGCGCGCGCCTGCGAGAGCCGGGACCATACCTCGCCTGCCTCGTCGCGACGCTCGTGTTCCTGCCCGTCCTCTACTGGAACCGCGAGCACGACTGGATATCCTTCCGATTCCAGATACAGCACGGACTCGGCACACCGAAAGGTTCGGCACTCAAGCGCGAGCTCGACCTCATTGGCGGCCAGCTCGGGCTGGTGTCGCCCATACTCTTCGCACTCGCTGCCCTCGCCGTGTGGCGCACCTTCCGCCAGCACGCCAACGACGCCCGCTTCGTCCTCGCCGTTGTCGCCACGGGAAGCTGGATCTTCTTCGCGTGGAGCGCGATTCGCCGGCCGGTCGAGGCCAACTGGCCGGCACCATCGTACATCCCGGCCATCGCGCTGCTCGCCGCCCTGCGCCCGCCCACTGACCGCTGGCTGCGTGGAGGAATTGCGCTGGCTGCCGTGCTCGTGGCGGTGATCTACGTGCACGCGCTTCACCCCATTCTCCCGCTACCCGCCCGGCGTGACCCCGTGGCACGGAGCGCCGGCTGGAGCGGCGTGGCCACACAGGTGCAGCGTGCGCGCGCCACCCTCGCGGGGCGGACCTTCGTGGGCTCCGACCGCTATCAGGAAGTGAGCGAGCTCGCGTGGCACAGTCCCGGCCGACCCGTGGCCTTCTGCACGTGCATCAACGGTCGGCACAATCAGTACGAGCTATGGCCGGGCTTCGCGGCTGTCGCCGGCATAGGCGACAACCTGGTGCTCGCGCTCGACGAAACGACCGGCACACCCGACACCGCCGAACGCCTCAGCCCCTACTTCACACGCGTGGTGCGCGGGGCGCTGGCACCGCTGCTCCGCGGCCCGGACACCGTGAGCGTACGCCGCGTCTGGATGCTGGAGGACTATCGAGGCGGGTGGCCGGCGCGCCCGGCCGTGCAGGACTGACCCGAAGGTCGAAACTACTGGCGCAGTCCGCCCCGACCCTGCGAGAACCCTGCGCGCACCGCGCCAAGCAGTTCCACCAACTCGCGCTTCTCCGCATCGTCCAGCATGGCCACAGCGTGCGCATTCGCCATGTCCACCGGCTCGTCGAGCTGCGTGAGTAACCGGAGGCCAGCCGGCGTGATCTGGCAGAGCACCTGCCGGCGATCGGGGGTCGATCGCTCGCGCACCACGTGCCCCGCCTGCTCGAGCTTGTCCAGCAACCGGGTGATGCCCGCTGCCTCCTCGATCATGCGGTCGCGAATGGCAAGGGTGGGCAGGCCAACCGGCGCCGCGCCACGCAGGATCCGCAACACGTTGTACTGCTGGATGGTGATGCCACTCCCCTCCACCACCTGCGAAATGCGTCGCTGTACCAACGCGGCCGTGCGCAGGATGCTGACGACAGCCTCATGCGCAGATGAGCTGAACGGCCGCGTCTGTTTCAGCTCGTCACGGAGCTTGCTTGTCGTGGTCGGCATCATTGCACCGGCTTGGGGAGACGCATTCGATCTCGTGCTATCATTCGGCGTCGCCAGGAATGGTGCGACAACGCTGCAAACTGTCGTTATACGCGCCAGTCGGTCAATTGGTTGGTGATCCTTTCACAGCCGTCGTCCTGAGCGAAGCGAAGGACCTGCTTTTTGGCTGGCTCGTCCGAATTGTCCAATCCGATACGCACATTCCACCCTCTTCGTTTCGCCCGGATGACCTCTGTCCCGCCCGACCTCCACGCCTGGCTCAGCGACCACGACGATGCAATCCGTGGCGAGCTGTTCGACTTTCTGCGCATTCCCAGCGTCAGCGCACGCTCCGAGCACGATGCGGACACCCGGCGTGCCGCGGAATGGACGGCCGACTCCCTCCGGGCAGCGGGTCTTTCCGCCACTGTGCATGCCACCGCAGGCCACCCCGTAGTGGTAGGCGAGTGGCGAGGCGCGCCGGCCGGTGCCCCGACGGTACTCGTGTATGGGCACTACGACGTCCAACCAGCCGAACCGCTCGACCTCTGGACCTCCCCCCCGTTCGAGCCCACCATTCGCGATGGCCGCGTCTATGCTCGCGGGTCCGTGGACGACAAGGGACAGCTGTTCCTGCACATCAAGGCGCTCGAGGCCCACCTCAAGGCCCGAGGCCGGCTGCCGGTCAACGTGATCGTCCTGGCCGAGGGGGAGGAGGAGGTAGGCAGCGAACATCTCGCAGGGTTCATCGAGGCACACGCCGGCGAACTCGCCTGCGATGCCGTTGTGATCTCGGATTCCGCGATGTTCGCACCGGGCTTGCCCAGCATCCTGTCGTCGCTGCGCGGTCTCGCCTACTTCCAGATCGACGTGCAAGGGCCGGCGCAGGACCTCCACTCCGGCAGCTACGGCGGGGCCGTCGTCAACCCGGCCATGGCCCTGGCGAAGATCCTTGCCACGTTCCACGACGCCGACGGCCGCATCGCGATCCCGGGCTTCTACGATGGCGTGGCCGAGTGGCCGGCACACGTGCGGGAACAGATGAAGTCACTCCCGTTCGACGCAGAGCACTTCCGCGCCGAGACCGGATCGGTTTCGCTCGGTGGCGAGAAGGGGTATTCCATCCTCGAGCAGCTCTGGACTCGGCCCACGTGCGAGGTGAACGGCCTGCTTAGCGGCTACACGGGCGAGGGTGCCAAGACGGTGCTTCCAGCCAAGGCAATGGCCAAGGTGAGCTGCCGTCTGGTGCCCAACCAGGATCCTGCCGTCGTCGAGTCGCTCATGAAGGCCCATGTGGCGCGCGTTGCGCCCCCCGGCGTTGCGGTGACCGTCACGCACCTGCACGGTGGACGCCCCTGGCGCGCCGAGCTCACTGGCCCCCTGTTCGACGCAGCGCGCCGCGCGCTCGCTGCAGCATTCGGCCGGGAGCCGGTGATCACGGGCGAGGGCGGCTCCATCCCCGTGGTCGGGGATTTCGAGCGGATCCTCGGCGCGCCGGTGCTTCTTGTAGGTTTCGGCCTGCCCGGCGAGAATGCGCACGCCCCGGATGAATGGTTGAGCAGGGAGAATTTCACCACCGGCATGCGCGCGACCGCCACGCTGTGGGACGAGCTGGCCAGTTTGTCGAAGTGAGCGCTGCTGTTGTTC
>JACMOE010000638.1 GCA_014378185.1 Gemmatimonadaceae bacterium
GAGGTCCGTCATTGGCCTGCTCGCTTCGCTCGCTTGGCGGGGGACGGCTCGCTCGCTCCGCTTGCTTGACGGAAGATGCAAATCCCGTCCAGCGAGGCGCGCAGCGCCGACGCGGGCTGTCCCCCGTCCAGCGAGCGCAAGCGAGCGACCCGTCGCATCACCCGGCCGTATACCGGCGCAACGTGGCCGCCTCGAGTCCTTCGCGCACCTCCGCCAGCTCGATGGTCTCGAGCACGTCAGCCGCGAAGGCGTACGTGAGGAGCTCGCGCGCCGTGCGCGCATTGATGCCGCGGCTCTTCATGTAGAACAGCGACGTCTCGTCCAGCCGGCCCACCGTGGCGCCGTGCGTGCACTTCACGTCGTCGGCAAAGATCTCGAGCTGCGGCTTGGTATCGATCTGCGCGCGCTCCGACAGCAGCAGCGTGTTGTTCGTCTGCTTGCCATCCGTCTTCTGCGCCTCGGGATGGACGTACACCTTGCCGTTGAACACGCCGTGCGACGCGCCGTCGAGGATGCCCTTGTACAGTTCGCGGCTGTAGCAGTTGGGCTCCACGTGCTCGATCCGTGTCTGGTGATCGATGAGCTGGTCGTGGTCGCCGAGGTACAGGCCGTTCAGCGTGGCACCGCAACCTTCCCCGCGCAGCTCGGTGTAGATGTTGGTGCGCGAAAGCGCTGCACCGGTCGCGAAGCTGAACGAGAAGAGATGGCTGTCGCGCGCCTGCCGCACATCCAGCGTGCCCACGTGATAGGCGCGCGATGATTCGCGCTGCAGCTTCAGGTGCGTGAGCGTGGCGCCGTCACCGATCACGGCTTCAGTCACCGCGTTCGTGAAGTACCGGTCGTCCGTGAGCCCGGCGTAGCTCTCGATCACCGTCGCCTTCGCGTGCCGGTCGATCACGATGAGGTTGCGCGGGCTCGCCGTGGCCTGCGCCGCCGACGCATCGCTCACGAAAAGCAGGTGGATCGGCTGCGACACTTCCACGTCATGCGCCACGTGCACCACGGCACCGTCGTTGATGAACGCCGTGTTCAGTGCCGTGAAGCTGCTCGCGTCGAAATTCGCGATCTGTCCAAGATGCTGCTCCACCAGTAGCGGCAGCTCGTCGTACGCCTGCGCGAGTGGCAGCACGCGCACGCCGTCGGGCAGCATAGCGCCCCCCGATAATGCGGCGTCATGGCGCCCATTCACGAACACCAGCGTATGCCATCCGGACGCAGCAAAGTCGAACGGCGCGAGCGTCGCGGTGTCCACCGCACCGCTCGCCTTCGTCAGCGGAGCGAACCCCCCCTCGGCAATCGGCGATACCGACGTGAAGTGCCAGTCCTCGTTGCGCGTGGTGGGAAACCCGAGCGTCTCGAATCGCGTGATCGCCGACAGGCGCAGCGCGCGCACGGCATCCGGCGCCACCGCGCCACCGTTGGCGGAAAACCGTTCGAAGCCCTGCAGAAACGCATCGATCACGCGACGGCCCCTTCCAGCAGCCAGTCGTACCCGCGGGCCTCGAGCTCGAGCGCCAGCTCCTTGCCTCCGGAGCGCACGATCCGGCCACCCGCCAGGACATGCACGAAATCCGGCACGATGTAGTTCAGCAGCCGCTGGTAATGCGTCACCACGATGACGGCGTTCGTCGGCCGCTTGAGCGTATTGACCCCGTTGGCCACGATGCGCAATGCATCGATGTCGAGGCCGGAATCCGTCTCGTCCAGGATCGCGAGCCTCGGCTCGAGCACCGCCATCTGGAGGATCTCGTTGCGCTTCTTCTCGCCACCCGAAAACCCCATGTTCACCGAACGCGTGAGCATCGAATCGTCCATCTCGACGAGCTTCATCTTCTCGTCCATCAGGTCGGCAAAGCTCATCGGATCCATCTCTTCGTCCCCATGCGCCTTGCGAATCTCGTTGTAGGCGGCGCGCAGGAAGTACGCGTTGCTCACCCCCGGAATCTCCACCGGATACTGGAAGGCGAGAAAGATTCCCTTCTGTGCACGCACCTCGGGATCCATCGCCAGCAGGTCCTCACCATCGTACGTCACCGTGCCACCGGTCACCTGGTAGGCCGGATGACCCGCCAGCACCTGAGCCAGGGTGCTCTTGCCGGAGCCATTCGGCCCCATCACGGCATGCACCGACCCGGGCTCCACACTCAGCGTGATTCCCCTGAGGATTTCCTTGTCACCAACGGTGGCGTGCAGGTCCTTTATTTCGAGCATGTCAGTGCGATTGGCCAAGTGAAGAAGAAACTCCAAAACGGAAAAACCAAAGAGCCATCAACCACAGGGGACACAGGGGGCTGCGACAGCGACTGGACACCTGAATGTTCAAGCAAGTGTGTGCTTTCCTCCGTGACCTCTGTGTCCCCTGTGGTAAAACTGCTGTCAAGATTCTTGAACTACCCGACAGACCCCTCGAGCGTGATCCCGAGCAGCTGCTGCGCCTCGAGCGCAAACTCCATCGGCAGCTCCTTGAAGACTTCCTTGCAGAATCCCGACACGATCATCGAAACCGCCTGCTCTGCCGAGAGACCACGCTGCTTGAGGTAGAAAATCTGGTCCTCGCCGATCTTGCTCGTCGACGCCTCATGCTCCACCGTGGCGGTATTGTTGCCCACTTCGATGTACGGAAACGTGTGCGCGCCACAGGCGTTGCCCACCAGCATGGAGTCGCACTGCGTGTAATTGCGCGCGTTCACCGCCTTCGGCAGCACCTTCACCTGGCCCCGATAGCTGTTCTGCCCATGGCCCGCGCTGATGCCCTTGCTCACGATGTTCGACTTCGTGTTGCGGCCGATGTGGATCATCTTCGTACCCGTATCGGCCTGCTGCCGGTTGTTCACCACGGCCACGCTGTAGAACTCGCCGGTGGAATTGTCCCCCTGCAGGATCACGCTGGGATACTTCCACGTGATGGCCGAGCCGGTCTCCACCTGGGTCCACGAAATCTTGGAATTCGCGCCGGCGCACTTGCCGCGCTTGGTCACGAAGTTGTAGATGCCGCCCTTTCCGTCCTTGTCCCCGGCATACCAGTTCTGCACGGTCGAATACTTGATCGTGGCATCCTTCAGCGCGATCAGCTCCACCACGGCGGCGTGCAGCTGCGACGTGGACCGCTTCGGCGCCGTACACCCCTCGAGGTAGCTCACATACGAGCCCTCATCCGCCACGATGAGCGTACGCTCGAACTGACCCGTTCCCTCCGCATTGATGCGGAAATAGGTGGAAAGCTCCATCGGGCACCGCACCCCCTTCGGGATGTAGACGAACGAGCCCTCCGAGAACACGGCCGAGTTGAGCGCAGCGAAGAAGTTGTCGGAGTAGGGCACCACCGAGCCGAGATACTTCCGCACCAGCTCGGGATGCTCGCGCACCGCCTCGCCCAGCGAACAGAACACGATGCCCAGTTCGCCCAACTCCTTCTTCATCGTGGTGCCAACGCTCACCGAGTCGAAGATCGCATCGACCGCAACGCCAGACAGGAACTTCTGCTCGTTGAGCGGAATGCCCAGCTTCTCGTACGTGCGCAACAGCTCGGGATCCACTTCGTCGAGCGATTGCAACGGCGTCACCGACTTGGGCGCCGAGTAATACGACTGCGACTGGTAGTCGATGGGCTGGTAGCTCACGTTGGGCCAATGCGGCTCCTTCATCGTCAGCCAGCGACGATACGCCTTCAGGCGCCAATCGAGCAACCACACAGGCTCGCCCTTCTTCGCCGAGATGAGGCGGACGACGTCTTCGGTAAGACCTGGCGGAATCGTATCCGCCTCGATATCCGTCACGAAGCCGTACTGATATTCGCGGTTGACCAGCGATTCGATGGACGAGCTCATGTCAACAAACCTCCCGGCGATACTGGGGCAATTCCATATCAGACTAAACTAGTCGGTATTCCATTCCGCGTCAATTCGCCTATTCAAGTGCTAACGCCTTGCATGGCAAGCGTTTATGCCAGTTTTATGCACGAAAAGGCCGCACACGAGCGAAGATGTCGCGCACGCCGCGCACGACACCCACCCATGCCGGCCTTTCCCCACTCGAATAATGCCCCGGCCAGCCGAGCAGTTCCGGCGCGGCGCACGGTGCCTGGCAGCCGCCGCTGGCACGGGCACGCCGGTTACCCCATCTTGCATGCACTCAAGCGGCACGGACGACATGATTCCAACGCCCATTTCGATTGCCACGGCCAGCCACTACACATGGGGCGGAACGTGTGACGGCTGGCACCTCGTGAAGGCTGCCGCCCTCAGCGTCATCGAGGAGCGCATGCCACCCGGCAGCAGCGAAGTGCGCCACTGGCACACCCGGGCCGTGCAGTGCTTCTACGTGCTGAGCGGAACCGTCACGCTGGAGGTCGAGGGCGTTACCCACGATCTGCGCGCTGGCTTCGGCATAGAACTGCCGTCCGGTACCGCCCATCAGGCGCGCAACAACGGACTGGATGACGCCCGCTTCCTGGTGATTTCGTCGCCTCCCCACCAGGGCGACCGGCGCGAAGCCGCCGACGGCGAGTGACGTCCATCCAGCGGCACTCGGCGGTGCGATACGTACAGCCGTTGCGCGAGGGTGGGTCCCTCCCCGCCGTCGTGGACACCGAGCAAGACGGCCTCTACGTGGTCAAGTTCCGCGGCGCAGGCCAGGGCGCACGCGTGCTCATCGCAGAACTCATCGTCGGCGGACTGGCCCTGCGACTTGGACTCCCGACGCCGGAGCTCGCACTCATCGACATATCGTCGCGCTTCGGGCGGAGCGAGCCGGATCCTGAAATCCAGGAGCTGCTGCGTCGCAGTCACGGCACGAACGTGGGCATGCGGTACCTCGACGGCGCGTTCAACTTCGACCCCTCGGCAGCCGGAGAACTCATCACTCCGGAACTCGCGGCGCAGACGGTGTGGCTGGACGCGCTCACCACCAACCCGGACCGCACGCCGCGCAACCCGAACCTCATGATCTGGCAGCGCGGACCGTGGCTCATCGACCATGGCGCCGCCCTCTACGCACACCACGACTGGTCGTCCGTCGACGACGCGCGAACACGCACCCCGTTCTCGCTCATTCGATCGCACGTGCTGCTGCCCGTTGCCGGCGATCTCGCGGCAGCCGATGCGCATGGCGCGGAGCGGCTCTCGCGCGACGCCATCGCCGACGTGGTCGCAACCGTGCCGGACGACCTGCTCATGGACTCCGTGGCCGGCGGCGGCGAATTTTCTTCGGCGGCCGAGGCGCGCTCGCGATACGAGCGATATCTCACCGAGCGGCTCGCCGTTCGGCGCCCATGGCTCGCCGAGGCGGTGGCGGCCCAGGAACAGCGGCGTATCGAGGCACCACAACACCTCAAGGCGCGTCGATGAGCGGGGCGCCGTTGGTAGATTACGACTTCGCCATCCTGCGGGTGGTGCCACGCGTGCACCTGAGCGCATTCGCCAACATCGGCGTGGTCATGCACGCCCGCACGGCCGAGTACCTGGCGTTGCGCGCGGTATCGGATCCAAGTGCGCTCGCGCGCATCGCCCCGGGCCTCGACCTTGACCTGCTCGCGCGCTATCTCGAGTCCTGCGCCGCCATCTGTGCGGGCGACGCAGCGGCGGGCGAAGTGGCACTGGCGCCGCCGTCGGAGCGGTTCCACTGGCTCACCGCGCCGCGCTCGGACGTGTTGCAGAGTTCGCCGGTGCACGAGGGCGTCTGCGCCGACCCCGCCAAGGAACTGGACCTGTTGTTCGACGCGTACGTGGGCGCGCCGTGACCTGGCTCCGCGACCGTCGTCGAAATCACGGATGCACCACGCCGCACGACAGCCGAACTTCCGGCCGCTAGCTTTCGCAAGCCTCATCGACCCCGCATCGGAGCACGCTCGATAATGAACGAAGCCCAGATGAAAGCGCTGTTGAGAAAGACCGCGGCTGCCGCAGCTGCCGCCAAGCCGAAGAAGAATCGCACCTACGACGCCACCCTCGACGCGACACGCCCTCCGCAGACGGAAGCGGAGGAGGCAGCCACGAATGACGCCAAGGACCTGTTCCAGCAGATGAAGAAGCGCGAGTTCTAGGCAGCGCGTGTCGCGGCCGAGCGGCGGGGAC
>JACMOE010000639.1 GCA_014378185.1 Gemmatimonadaceae bacterium
CTCGGTATTGCGTTTGACCAGCCAGGCCCACGTGGTGCTCTCCCGGATCGCATGAGCAATTCCCACCGTTTTCCCGATACGTTTCTCTGGGGCGCCTCCACTTCGGCGTACCAGATCGAAGGCAGCCCGCTTGCCGATGGCGCGGGGCCGAGCATCTGGCAGCGCTTTGCGCACAGCCCTGGCCGCACCACCAACGGCGACACCGGCGACATCGCCTGCGATCATTACAATCGCTGGCGCAGCGACGTGACCCTGATGAAGGAGCTCGGCCTCCAGGCCTATCGCTTCAGCATCAGCTGGAGCCGTGTGTTTCCGGAGGGCACGGGCCGCATCAACGAGAAGGGGCTCGACTTCTACGAACATCTCGTGGATGCGCTGCTCGACGAAGGCATCACGCCGAATGCGACGCTGTTTCACTGGGACCTCCCCGCCGCGCTCGACGATCGTGGTGGGTGGCTCAACCGCGATGTCGCGGACTGGTTCGGTGACTATGCCACCGCGGTGTTTGCGCGGCTGGGCGACCGCGTGCCCATGTGGGCGACGCTGAACGAGCCGTGGGTCGTCACGGACGGTGGCTACCTGCACGGCGCGCTGGCGCCTGGTCATCGCAACCTGTACGAGGCGCCGATCGCGACGCACAACCTGATGCGCGCGCATGGGCGCGGCGTGCAGGCGTACCGCGCGGAATCGCGGAAGGGACAGATCGGGCTGGTGGTGAACCTCGAGCCGAAGGACGCGGCGACGGACAGCCGGGAGGATCGCGATGCCGCACAGCGCGGCGACGCCTACATGAACCGGCAGTACCTCGATCCCGTGTTCTTCGGCAAGTATCCCGAGGAGATGACGGACATCTTCGGCGATGCGTGGCCGGAGTTCTCCGACGAGGACATGAAGCTCATCGGGCAGAAGATCGACTTCCTGGGCATCAACTACTACACGCGTGGTGTGGTGCGCAACGATCCCCTCGCGCTGCCCGTGCGCATCGCGTACGTGCGCCAGCCCGAGCATGCGTACACGGAAACAGGTTGGGAAGTGCATCCTCCCTCGCTCACGCGCACCCTCACGTGGGTGACGGAGCGGTACGGCAAGCTGCCGTTGTACATCACGGAAAATGGTGCGGCCATCTACGATACGCCACATGTCATCGACGGGCGCGTCGATGATCCCATTCGCGTGTGGTACTTCCGCGAGCACATCAAGGCGGTGCACGACGCGATGGAGCAGGGCGCCGACGTGCGTGGCTATTTCGCCTGGAGCCTGCTGGACAACTACGAATGGAGCCTCGGCTTCTCCAAGCGGTTCGGCATTGTGCACGTGAACTACGACACGCAGGTGCGGACGCCCAAGGCGAGCGCGCTGTTCTATCGCGAGGTGATTCGCAGCAAGGGCAAGGCGCTGGACGGTTAGCATCAGTAGTCGAACTCCACCATCGCGGGCGCACCGGCAACCACGGTGCGCCCGTCGTGCATCTGCACTACCTGTCCATTGACCCGCGCTGCGCGCGGCCTGGCGTCGAATGGTGCACAGATCTCGATGCCGCTTGGCGGCGTCACACCTGCCACGGTGTAGCGAACTGTCCGTCCGCTGGAACGGACGGTGAAGTCGAGCTTCCCCCACCATGTGTGAATGCCTCGCGCCGTGACGCCCTTCGGCGCGCGCGCCCACGCAACTGGAATGCCCGCGCCGATCACGAGCGTCGAATCACCCTCCCGCTCGTATTCCAGCATGTCGAGCGTGGCGCGCATGAAGTCGGAGGCTACCCACCCATGCGGGATGTCGCCCACGAACTTCGGCGCGCGGTAGTCGCGCCATACCACCTCGCCCCATGCATGCCACCGTGCGGGCCGCCTCGTTGACATGAACCAGTTCGCGAGCGCATGCGCGCGCGCCGGCTGATCCAGACGGATGAAGCTGCCCACCTGCCGCCACTCGTACGGTGTGTACGCATCCCATGGAGCTGCCCCGCTGCGTCGCCGGCTGAAGTTCGCCCACGCACTGTCGAAGCTGGCACGTACCGCGGCGGCCGGCAGCGCACCGAGCGCCTGGGCAGGCTCCAGTGCAATGGTGGACGACGTGGGATCGAAGTCTCCCAGTTCCGCAGCGCCAGGCATCACGGACATGTGGTGCAGTGCCATGGAGCGCGTTACCGAGGCCACGACGTCCGCGCGAAACTCGGCTGCGCTGCTGGTCAATGCGGCGGCGCGCATGCCATCGCCAGCGATGCGCGCCAGGAGTGCCGCATCGGCAAGGCCGCGCACGCCCCACCAGTCATCCCAGTACGAGTACGCTGGCTTGGCGGAATATCCCTCGTGGCTGATGGATGGCGGAAGCAGGCCGAACACGAATAGTGAGTCTGCCGACCGGTAAGCAGGGGTGCGTCGCGTCTGTCGCAGCGAATCGAGATGAGCGGCAACCATGGCCAGCACGGGCCAATGGC
>JACMOE010000640.1 GCA_014378185.1 Gemmatimonadaceae bacterium
CGCGTGGAGGCCGTGAACCGTACGCGCACGTCGTACACGCGGCTGCCCTCGAGGTACTGCGTCACAGACCGGCCACCCACCGCGGTTTCCAGCGCATCGGCGGCCTCCGCAACACTCACGCCATTGCGGGCGAGTGCTTCGCGATCAAGGACGAAGCGCAGCTGCGGCTGCCCGAACTGCTGTTCGACGCCGAGATCCGCCACGCCATGAATGCGGCTCATCACATGCTGGACCTCGGCCGCCTTCTGCTGCAGCGTGGAGAGGTCGGAGCCGAAGATCTTCACCACCAGCTCCCCCTTCACACCAGACAGCGCCTCCTCGACGTTGTCCTTGATGTACTGCGAGAAGTTCAGGTCGACGCCGGGAATGGCCTCGAGGTCATGCTGCATGTGGTCGACGAGGTCATCCTTGTCGCGCACACCGCGCCACTCACCGCGCGGCTTGAGGTCAGCGTAGACCTCCAGGTTGTTCGCCCCCTTGGCGTCCGTCCCGTCATCCGGCCGACCAAGGTGCGAGACGAGCTGGCTCACTTGCGGATACTTGAGCACCGCGCCCCGCACCTGCCGCTCGATGTTCTTTGCTGCGTCGAGTGAAATGCCCACCGGCATGGTGACGGTGAGCCAGATGTTGCCCTCGTCCAGCTCGGGCAGGAATTCCGTGCCGAGGTGCAAGCCGATGACACCGGTGAGGACCAGCAGCACACCCGCGGTGATCAGCACCTTCTTCGGGCGCGCAAGCGCCCAATCGAGTACGGGCGCGAACACGCGCTGCAGCCAGCGGGCGGCGCGCGGCTCCTTGGTGCCACCCGGCCGGAGCCAGTAGCTGGCCAGCACGGGCACGAGCGTGAGCGAGAGCAACAGGGAGCCAAGCAGCGCGAACGTCAACGTGTAGGCCATCGGCGAAAAAATCCGCTTTTCCACCCGCTGAAAGGTGAAGATCGGCAGGAACGCCGTGATGATGATGGCCTTGGAGAACAGGATCGGTCGCCCCATGCCCTCCGTGATTGTCGCGAGGAGGTGACGCTTTTCCACTGAGGCGCGGACCTCGTAGTTGTGCCGGCGCTCCCTGCGCTTCGCTGTGTCCAGGAGCGAGTGCTCCCCCGCCTGCTCCAGTTGATCCGCTGTCGGCGGCGGCGACAGCGCGAGTCGAACAAGGAACGCCTCCACGAGCACGACAGCGGCATCGACGATGATCCCGAAGTCCACCGCGCCCAGCGAGATGAGGTTTGCAGAAACCTCGCGCAAGTCCATGAGGATGAATGCGCCAAGGAGCGAAAGGGGAATCACGAGTCCCACGATCACCGCGCTGCGCCAGTCGCCCAGGAACACGATGAGGATCACGAGCACCAGCACGGCGCCGATGGCCAGGTTTTCCTGGACCGTGCGCACGGTGTGGTGCACCAGCGTCGCGCGATCGTAGAACGGCACGAGCCGTGTGCCATGCGGCAACAGCGTGGCATTGATCACCTCCGTCTTCTGCCGCACCCCATCCAGCACCGTCAGCGCATTCTCGCCCTTCCGCATGAGCACGATCCCTTCCACCACGTCGTCGAGCCGGTCCTTCGCGACGATTCCCTCACGCGGCGCTCCGCCCACCTGCACGGTGCCGATGTCCCGCACGCGGATCGGCATGGCCCCGCGGCTCGCCACCACCACGTTGGCAATGTCCTCGAGCGAGCCGAACAACCCGATGCCACGCACCACCTGCTTCTCATACCCGTGCGACAGGAAGCCACCGCCCGCATTCAGGTTGGCGGCGGCCACCGCCTGTTCCACCTGTGGCAGTACGATGCCATAGCCCGCAAGCTTCGCGGGATCGACGTCGATCTGGTATTGCTTGACCTGCCCGCCGAAGCTGACGACATCCGCGACCCCGGGTACCGTGCGCAACGCTGGCTCGATGACCCAATCCTCCAGCGACTTCAGCTCCGTGATCGGCAGCGATCCCTGCACTGTGTAGCGATAGATCTCGCCGGTCGAATTCGAAAGCGAACCGAGCGCGGGTGACACGCCGTTCGGCACCGTCACGCCCTGGAGTCGCTCGAGTGCCTGCTGCCGCGCGAAGTTGTCGGTAGTCGCGTCGTCGAACGTCATGGTGACCACCGACAGTCCGAACATCGAAGTGGACCGCAGGTTCGACAGGTGGGGTGCCCCGTTCATCTGGCGCTCGATGGGCAGCGTCACGGACCGCTCGATTTCCTCTGCCGCGTGTCCGGGCCACTGCGAGATGATCTGGACGTGGATGTCCTCCACATCCGGAAACGCCTCGATCGGTAGCGCGATGAAGGCACGAACCCCCATCGCAACGAGAAGGCCCACGGCGCCAAGCACCAGCAGGCGCTGGCGAAGCGCGAACCGAACCAGTCGGCGGATCATCGTGGCGTTCGGTCGTTACTGCGCGCGATCAGCTTCGCCTGCGAGTAACAGGCTGCCGGTCGTCACGACGCGCTCGCCTGCAGACAGCCCACTCGCGATCGTCGCCAGTGTCCCATCGTCATCGCGCACCACGACAACGCGTCGCGTGAACCGGCCCGGTGCGATCTCGATGAACACCACCGTGTCGGAGCCGCGCGTCACGAGCGCGCGGGTGGGAATCACGATCCCTCCACCACTCTCGCTGACGAGGAGTTGCACCTCGCCAGCCGCCTGAACGCGCAGTTGCCCACCAGGATTGGCCAGCACGGCACGCGCCGTCACCGAGTGGCTCACCGGATCCAGTGCGTCACTCACGAAGCTCACGCGGCCATCGAACTCATGGCCCGGTACGGTCTCGGTACGAAAGCGCAGCCGCGCGCCGCGGTGCACCAGGGCAATGTCTCGTTGTGGCACGCTTACCGAGAGCCAGACGTCATCGAGCGAAGAAATCGTGAACAACGGCTGCCCAACGTCCGGGCGCACTTCGGCTCCAGGATTCGCTGCGCGGTCAATGATCACGCCTGCGATTGGTGCGCGCAGAACGTACGTATCGGAAACCGCGCCCGCTGCCAGCCCGAGCTGATTCACTCGCGACCGCGCCCGCGCAAGCTCCGTCCGCGCTAGCGCTTCGTCGTTCCGTGCTTGTTCGACATCACGAGCGGAGTTCACCTTGTGCTCGAACAGGTCAGTGCTCCGTGCCAGCGAGGCCTGCGCCGTACTCCATGCAGTCGACGCCTTGGCGGCATCGCTCGCCGCCTGCGCCGCATCGGCGGAGCGCAGGTCTGCCAGTGGTTGTCCCGCTCGGACGTGATCGCCTGGTTGGACCGCCAGGCTGATGATGCGCCCCGCCACCGGGCTCGTCACGCGCACGGTGTGCCCCTCGTCGGCCACGATCTGCGCTGGCAGCGTGGCAATGACGCGCTCCGTGACCGCGCGGGCCGTATCGATGCCGATGGACGCTGCCTTCGGTGAGCCAGGCGTCATGCGTACTTCGCCCGCGGGAATGACCGCGTGCGAGGGGACCGGTGCGTCGTTTCCCCGGCATGCGTCACAGCCCAACGCCAATGCAAGTACCACCAGCGCGCCGCGCTGCTGCTGGAGGATGTCGCGAACAACATGATGCGATCGTGTCATCCTGCGCAGCCTAGTCGGCGCGGTCATGGATGCGTAGGCGCAGGGGTCCGGGATCCCGCTAAGAATGCACTAAAGTGGAGTGCGAGTGGATGGCCCTGAATCTTGGTGCATCCTTAGTGCGCCAACGGTCCTGGCTACCCCAGCCATGACGCATACTTCAGCATGTCATCCGACCTCCTCGTTCTCGGCATTCCGGTTGGCGAGAAGCTCGTGCGCACCCTCGCCGTCTACGTTTTCCTCCTCGTCGGCCTGCGCCTCGCCGGCAAGCGCGAACTGGGGCAACTCAACCCGTTCGACCTCGTGGTCCTGCTGCTGCTCTCCAATACCCTCCAGAACGCCATCATCGGCAACGACAACTCGCTCCTCGGCGGCATCATCGGCGCCACGGCGTTGCTTGGCATCAACTGGCTCGTGGTGCGGTACCTCTATGCACACCGAGGAGCGGCGCGGTTGCTGGAGGGAGACGCTGACGTCCTGATCCATGATGGCGAGCTGCAGCACGCACGCTTGAGTCGAGAGCTCATCACGCCGGACGAGCTGGAGGCCGCGGCCCGGCGCCAGGGCATCGAGGGGCTGCAGCAGGTCCAGACCTGCCGGCTCGAGATCGGTGGCGCACTCACCTTCGTTCCGAAGCTGCCGACCGACGACGAAATGCGACATCGTGAGCTGCTCGACCGGCTCGACGCGCTGGCCCGCACGCAGTCGACCCTCCTCGACCGCGTCAACACGCTCGAACACCACTGACCACCACACCGTGCCTGACGAGATCGAGTTCGACACCGACAAGCTGCGCGAAACCATCGATCACGAGATCGAGCGGTCGGACGGCAGGCTTCTGCGCCTGGTGGCCCTTACCACCGCCATTCTTGCCGCCGTGACCGCAGTGGTGTCGCTGCACGCCGGCTCGACGGTCAACGAGGCGCTGGTGCTCAAGAGCGAGGCCACCCAACTCCAGGCTCGCGCATCGGACCAGTGGGCGTACTATCAAGCCAAGGGCATCAAGGGTGCGGTCGCCGCGAGCGCCGCTACGGCGTATGCCGCAACCGGCCGTCCAACACCGGATTCACTGCGTCTGGTGCCCGCTCGGTACGCGGCAGACCAGGTCAGCATCCAGGCAGAAGCGCGCAAGCTGGAAGCGGAGCGCGACGTGAAGTCAGCGGAGGCGGACGCGCTGCTCGCCGCGCATCATCACCTGGCTTTTGCCGTCGCGCTGCTGCAAGTCGCGATCGCGCTGGGCGCCGTCGCGGCACTCACACAGCAGCGCTTCGCACTCGCGTTGTCGGCCCTGTCCGGCCTGGCGGGAATCATCCTCGCACTCTGGACCGCCGTCAGGCACCAATAGGCACCACAGGGATTCTTGATGGAAAATTTGTGCGAGCTGGCTGATGCTGCGTCGCTGCCTCGTTACATCTATAGTGCTTGCGCATGCTGCGGGGCAACCCGCTTCTCCACTCCAATTGGCTGTCGAGATGCACGACCTGAAAGACCTCGGCGCCTGGCTGCAGTCCAACGAGCC
>JACMOE010000641.1 GCA_014378185.1 Gemmatimonadaceae bacterium
CCGATGGGGGAGCGTGACGTCAGCTCGTGCACCACGCCGATGGTGGCGCCGGCGTTGTCGTCGATGGCGCCCGTGGCGATCGATCGCCGGCCGGCAAACGCGGTGAGGGACGCCGACGTACTTGCGCCGGCAATCCACGGCTGCGTCAGCGTAAGCGACGCCTGATAGGTGGGCCGCAGAAATCCCCGCGAATCACTCCCCAGGTCGTTCGGCAACGCGCGTCGGAAAAGCCTGTTGCCATCCAACTGCGATGCCAGAAGGTTGCCAGCTGCCGCATGGAGTGAAAGCCAGCGTCCGGCCCCGAGGTCGTTGTGGCGCAGCTCGACGGCCGCCTGGCCAAAGTCGATGGTGTTGAAGCCGAGCGTCACCGACGCATGGTGCGCTGGTGTTTCTGCCACTGCCATCGTGACGGTCTTTACGCTATCACCCGCTGCTGGTGTGATCACGACGGCGCGCGCGATGCCAGGCAACTGGAATACCCGGCGCTGGCTCTCGAGCACCGCATCGCGCGTGTAGAGCGCGCCGGGCTGCACCACGCCGCGCCGAAGCGTTGCGTCGCTGAGGTAATGGTTGCCCTCGAACTCCACGGTGCCCACGCGCGTGATCCACCGCGGATCGATGGTGATGCGCACGGGCACCAGGTGTGAGGCGTCGGGGCGTGGCACGGAGGTATCGACGCGCACGTCGCCGTAGCCGTGATTCCAGACCGCGGCGCGGAGCCGCGTGAGGGTAGTGTCGAGGGCGATGAGGCTGAGCGGTTCGCCCTGCTTCAGCGTGACCGCCATCGCCAGTTCGGCCGCCGACAAGACGGGGAACCGCTGGCTGACGTCGAGTGTCGCAATGAGCGTTGGCTCTCCTTCCGCGATGCGGAACGCCACCGCGGAGCCGTGCTTCTGTGCGGTGAGCACCGTGTCCACCTGTGCCTCACGGAAGCCACGTTGCCACAGGTACACGCGGAGGGCGGTGATGTCCTCGCCGAGTGCGGCCGAAGTGGTGCGTCGGCGGTCCACCACGACCTGAGACATGGTGACCTTGCAGATCGGGATGAGGAAAGGCAGCCTGCAGGGTGACGCGCGCGTGAAGATGACGCGCTTGAGGTCGTCGGTGGAGACGTGGGTGGCGCCGGGAAAGGTGACCGTGGTGACGGTGACCGAATCATGCAGGGCGCGCCTGGGCAGCACGGTCTGCGCGCGCGCCGTGCCGCTGGCGAGCGCAACAAATGACGCCGCGATGAACAAGCGGTGGAGCGAGGCGGACATACCGACGGACAGGGGTGCGAACTGCAGTGGGGCGAGCTCTTCAGAATAGCGAAAAGCGAGCCACTTGTCGCCTTGAACGCAACGAAAGACCTGCTTTCCGCCGGGGCAGAAAGCAGGTCCTTCGCCGTGCTCAGGACGACGGGCTGGCTGGTACCAGCCTCGTCAGAAGCTGTATCGCGCGCCCAGTTGCATCTGGAATTGCTGGCTCAGTCCGAATGGCGACGGCTCCAGCTTCGCGAAGTTCGTGTTGTACTGATACACGTACCGCTGCGTGCCCTGGTTGAAGCCGCGCGTGGTCAGCGCGCCGGAGTTGGCGCCCTGCACCTCGAAGCGCTGGCCGTACGTCTTCTTCAACCCGTTCAGCAGGTTGAAGAAATCCAGTGACAGCTCCAGCCCCTGGCCGTTGACCGTCTCGAAGCGCTTGGCGATCCGCGCATCCAGGATGTTCTGGAACGGATTTTCGCAGGAGTTGCGATCTACAATCTGGCCGCGGTGCGACGCGAGACACGCGTTGTTGACCAGCGTCTGGCCGAACTGCGTCCGCTGGAGCGCGCTGTCCAGTCCCGCCGCCGGATTGTTGAAGAATGTGTAGCTCGCCAGCTCGGCATCAGTTGGCACATACAGCCGATCGTTGGCGACGCCGTCCCCATTGATGTCGCTGCCGTACGTGGGCGTCCAGGGAAGTCCCGTGTAGCCGCGATAGATGCCGCTCACGAGCACGCCGTAAGGCAGCGTGAGCGTGGGAGAGAACACGATGCTGTGCGTGCGCGAGTAGCCGGCGCGCGCGTACTGCGACCGGAAGTCGTTCGGGCTACCGGCGGTGCGGAGGCTGTTGAACAGGTCGCCACCGGCGATGCAGCACGACGACGAGCTGAAGTCGCGCGTACGATCGTAGGTGTAACTGGCCAGCAGTCCGCCCCACGTGGTTGCGCCCTGAAGCTGCACGAACGCCTGCAGCGACTTGGCCTCTCCCAGCGACGATTGCAGGAACACGTTCGCGAGATTCGCGTCCTTGCGGCTGAAGTTGATGTTCGTCCGGCCGGCTGCGGTGCCCGTGGACGCAATGCTGCTCGCGGGTTGGAACACCGGGATGCCGCCCTCGATGGCGAACTTCTGTGTCGCGTCGAGGTTGAGGTCCTGCACGATGTAGTCGTTCGTGATGCGTGAGTAGATGCCCTCGAACGTCAGCCGCCAGTTGCTCGTGAGCAACCGGTCGTAGGCGAGGTTCGTCTTCCAGGCTTGCGTCTGCTGGAAGTCCGGCGAGAACAGCACGGGCGATCCCTTGCCCGCCGCCGCCGCGCCGCCGCCCACGCATGACGACGGGATGTTCGACGTGCTCTGGGCGTACGACGGCAGGTTCGGCACGGGTGCCAACGCGCCGTTGCACGTGAGGTCGAGCTGCGTCTGGCCCGTATTACCCAGCGTGTTGCCGTAGAGGACGTACGGCGCACGGCCGAAGAAGATGCCCGACCCGCCGCGGATGACCTGGTGCCCGTTACCCTCGGGATCGAACGTGAACCCGAACCGCGGTGCGATGTTGTTGTTGTCGGTGATATCCTGGTCGTTGCGCAGAGCGAGCGGGCCGCTGGCAAGGATCGGGTTCGCCTTGGCCTTGTCAGGATAGCGGCTGATGTCGTACCGCAGGCCGTAGGTCACGAACAGCTTCGGCGACACCTGCCATTCGTCCTGCGCGTAGAACGCCGCCTCGTACACGTCGAACAGCGCGATGGGATTGCCGGAGGTCGGCGTGAACGGCAGCGCGCGCGTGTAGCTCGCCGGCACCTTGTTGGCAAAGTCCGTGAGGTTATTGAAGGAGAACGAGCCGAGCCCGTTGAAGAAGAAGTCGTTGAACACGTGCACCTTGTTCAGGTCCGTGCCCAGCTTGTACGTGTGCCGGTCGCGCGTGAAGCGCAGGTTGTCGATCAGCTCGTAGGTGTCCTGCTCCAGGTTGTTCGCGTGGAGCACGGGATCCGCACCGAAGATCACCGCCGTGGTCACGTTGCCCAGGTTGTCGCCGGGATTGGCGACGATGCCGTTGATACGCACCTGCGGAATGATGCCGCCGAGCACTGACGGGTTGGACGGACGCGGCTTCCGGTCGTTGGAGATCTGCCCGCGCAATTCGTTGCTCACGCTCGTGGAGAAGATCGAGGTGAGTGCCACGACGGCGCTGTTGGTCTTCTCCTTGTAGGGGCCGGCATTCGACGTCGTCTCGTTGATCGAAGGCGAGATGGTGAGGCGATCGTTTGATTGCTGGAAATTCAGGTAGTTGTCACGGACGGTGAGCGTGTGCCGATCGTTGATCTGCCAGTCGAGGCGACCGAACACCGCGGACTCGTCGATGTTCTGCTTGAAGGCACCGACCTCCTGCGACAGGTCGTAGCCGTAGGTGTTCTTCGCGATGCCGAGCAGCTTGGCCAGCGTGTCGGCATTGATGCCTGAGGTGCGGATGCTCGCTGCATCGGTGCCGGTCTGGAGCACGGGCTTGGGCTCGTTGCCCACCTGCCGGTCCAGCGTGAAGAAGAAGTGCAGCTTGTCCTTGATGATGGGCCCACCCAGTGACAGCCCGTACTGCTCGCGCAGGTAATTGCGCGGCACCCGATCCAGAAAATCTCGCCCGGTGAGTTTGACGCCGAAGCGCTTGTCGCCGCGCTCATAGTCGAACACGCTGCCCTGGAACTTGTTGGTGCCGGATTTCGTGACCGCGTTCACCGTTCCGCCGGTGAACTGGCCGCGCTCCACGTCATAGCCGGCCGTGATGACCTGGATCTCCTTGACCGCCTCGATGGAGTACGAAAAGGGGAGCCGGTCGCCGCCGCGGGCGTCACCGCCGAAGAAGCTCTCGTTGTTGTTGACGCCGTCCATCAGGAGGTTGGACGATGCGGTACGTCCGCCGCCGAGCGACTGTCCGCCGCCGGCGCCGCTGGGGCCGATATCGCTGGCGCCCGGCGTGAGTACCACGAGGTTCTTGAAGTTGCGGTCCGACGTGGGGAGCTGCCGGAGCTGCTCTTCGAGGATGCGGGTACTCGTGCCGCTCTTCGTGGACTCGATGAGGGGGACGGCGCTCGCATTCACAACCACCGCGCCGAGCTGCGTGGCTGCGGTCTCGAGCTTGAAGTCCTGCGTCTCGATCTGACCCAGCTTGCTGCGCATACCGGTCCGTTCGGCGGGCCGGTAGCCGAGTCGCGTGGCGCGGACGGTGTAGATGCCGGGATTGAGGAAGGGGATGTTGTACCGGCCCCGGTCGTCGGTCTGGGTGCCGCGCCGCGTGCCGGATGCATCATTGATGGCGACCACGGACGCGCCGGCGATCGGTGCGTCATCGGGTCCGCGCACGATGCCGCGCACCGCGCCAGTAGTTGTGGCCTGCTGGGCTCCTGCAGAAGTCGAAGCCGCAGCGGAGAGGAACGCGGCGGCGATCGCAAGGAATACGTGACGAAGGCGTAATTGCATTGGGGGGAATTCGGGAGGGGGGTACGAGCATACGGGCGTGCGTGAGGCACCCACAGTATAGGCGCCAAACGCGCAGTCGCAAAAGGGCACACCGGATGGATCCGATGTGCCCTCGAGGCGACGTGCTGTCAGAACCTAGTAGCGGTAGTGATCAGGCTTGTACGGTCCGTCCACCGGCACGCCGATGTACGCCGCCTGTTCCGGCGAGAGCTTCGTCAGCTTCACGCCCAGCTTGTCGAGGTGCAAGCGCGCCACCTTCTCGTCCAGGTGCTTGGGCAGCGTGTACACCTTGTTCTCCAGCTTGTCCGCGTTGTGATGCAGCTCCAACTGCGCCATCACCTGGTTGGTGAACGACGCCGACATCACGAAGCTCAGGTGGCCCGTTGCGCAACCGAGGTTGAGCAGGCGGACTTCGGCCAGGATCATCACCGAGTGGCCATCGGGAAACACGAACTCGTCGTACTGCGGCTTGATGTTGATGCGCGTGATGCCCTTCTTCTTCAGGCCGGCCATGTCGATCTCGTTGTCGAAGTGGCCGATGTTGCCCACGATGGCCTTGTCCTTCATCTTCGCCATGTGCTCCACGGTGATGATGTTCTTGTTGCCCGTGGCCGTGATGAAGATGTCGGCGGAACTGATCACCTCGTCGAGCGTCGTCACCTGGTAGCCTTCCATCGCCGCCTGGAGGGCGCAGATGGGATCGATCTCGGTGATGATGACACGTGCGCCCTGACCGCGCAGTGACTGCGCGCAGCCCTTGCCCACATCGCCATAGCCTAAGATCACCGCAACCTTGCCGGCGAGCATCACGTCGCTCGCGCGCAGGATGCCGTCGGTGAGGGAATGGCGGCAACCGTAGAGGTTGTCGAACTTCGACTTCGTGACGGCATCGTTGACGTTGATGGCCGGAAACTTCAGCGTGCCGGCGTTCATCATCTCGTACAGGCGATGCACACCCGTGGTCGTCTCCTCGGATACACCGCGCACCGCAGCGGCGACCTTCGTCCAGCGACCCGGATTCTTGTCCTGCTCGACGCGAATGAGGTCGAGGATCACGCCCCACTCCTCGCTATCGACCGCGTCGTCGAATGCCGGCACCACGCCGGACGCCTCGTACTCCGCACCCTTGTGCACGAGCATCGTGGCATCGCCACCGTCATCGAGGATGAGGTTCGGGCCGCTGCCATCGGGCCACATGAGCGCCTGCTCGGTGCACCACCAGTACTCCTCGAGTGTCTCGCCCTTCCACGCGAACACGGCGATCCCCTGCGGGTTGTCCACCGTGCCGTTCTTGCCGACGGCCACAGCGGCCGCCGCATGATCCTGCGTGCTGAAGATGTTGCAGCTCACCCAGCGCACGTCGGCGCCGAGGGCCGTGAGCGTCTCGATGAGAACCGCCGTCTGCACGGTCATGTGCAGCGAGCCCATGATCTTTGCGCCAGCGAGCGGCGACTGTCCGGCATACTCGGCGCGAAGCGCCATGAGGCCGGGCATCTCCTGCTCGGCGAGACGAATCTCCTTGCGGCCGAATTCGGCGAGGGAGAGATCGGCGACCCGGAAGGCCGGGCGATCGAGGGCGGTATGGACGGGGCGTTGTGTAGTGGCCATTGCTCGTGAGGTTGGGGTGTCGGTCAGTCGTTCGGTCTGTCAGTCATTCGGCGATAGAATCGTTCCGCCGCCGACCGATCGGCTGACCGACCAATCAACAGCGTGAGTATCAGCGCCCTTCACCGCTCTCGCGGTGAACAGTCCCGGTCCCTTCGCCTGCGGATCGGGGGCGAGCGAAACGACGCGCGTGGCTTCGAAGCCGGCGTCGTGCAGCCAGGCGGCGAGCTGCTCTTCGCCGAATCCCAGCCAGAGATGTCCCATTGCGGCGCGGTAGTCCTCGCGCTCGTGCGGAATCATGTCCACCACGAGCAGGATGCCGCCCGGGCGCAGGACGCGACCCGCCTCCGCGAGCACAGCGGCGGCGTCCACCACGAAGTGCAGCACCA
>JACMOE010000070.1 GCA_014378185.1 Gemmatimonadaceae bacterium
CCATGCGCTTCAGCATCACGTCCAGCGAGAGTGCGCGTTCGTGTGACTCGCTGCACACGCGGCTTGCAATTGCGTGCAGGCGCGCCTCCGACGCTGGCGTCGATCCACTCAGGTAGGTTGCGGTTGCGCTGGTGACGTCGGCACGCAGCGCGGCGGAAAAACCGGGCACTGGGTGCTCGTAGCGACCGTTACGAATCATGCTTGCAAATGTGTGTCGATTGCATGGATGGAAAGTGCCTGAGCGGCCGTGCTCGGGCAACGCTTCAAAAAAAATCGGATGATATCTGCATCGCGAATTGATTGTCGCTGCGCGCGCCAAATACCCGCGCTACATTAATCGCGCAGCGCCCCGCTTCACGAGCGCGCCGCCGTGATCCTCCGCACTTCACGGTCCGTCCGCGGTTCTCGCCCCCTACCCGCTGGTGCAGCAATGCGTCACTCTCGTTACTCCGCTCTGTCCCTGGTCATCGCTGGGCTTTTTCCGTGCTGGCTCGCCGCGATGACACCCACCCCGATCGTGCGGCGTCTGCCGAACCCTGTAGTGCATCGCCGTCTCGTGGACGACCCTGCGGCGATCGCCACGGTTCGCGGTCGCGTCGTGGTCGAAGGCACCAATGCGCCCGTTGGAAGCGCGCAGGTGCAGCTTGGCGCTCGCGGCGCCCAGACCAATGACGCCGGCGTTTTCTCCTTCGCGAACGTGCCGGCCGGAACGTACACTCTGCAGATCCGCATGCTGGGCTTCGCGCGCTATTCGCGTGCGGTCACGGTGGTGGATGACCAGGCAACCGATCTTGCGATTGTCCTCAAGCGGCAGGCTCTCAGCCTCGACCAGATCGTCGTGACTGGCACGCCCGGTGCCGCTCGCCGCCGCGAGATCGGTAACGCCATCTCGCAGATCGACGTCACCGCATTGCCCGAAGTGCCGTCCAGCGTGGACAACCTCCTGCAGGGGAAGGCCACAGGACTGACCGTCACCGGCAACAGTGGCGGCGTTGGCGGCGGCGCCTCCATTCGCCTGCGTGGCAACGTCTCGGCCACACAGAGCAACCAGCCACTCATTTACGTGGATGGTGTGCGCGTGAAGAGCGATGGCTTCCCGAAGAATACGTTCCCCACCGGCTATGCCGGCAACAGTGACAACACGGTCTACAGCCCCCTGAACGACATTGATCCCTCGGACATCGACCGTGTGGAGGTGATCAAGGGCCCAGCTGCCACGACGCTGTACGGCACGGAGGCAGCGTCTGGCGTCATCCAGATCTTCACGAAACGTGGCCAGACGGGCGGCGCGCGCTGGAACTTCCAGACGGACCAGTCGGCGAGCCAGACGCCGAAGTTCGGCCCCACGCAGGGGTTCGATGGAAGTCCGCTCGTGATTCCCGACAAGGAAGTCAATCCGTACGGCACGGTGGACTACCTGTACCTCGATCCGTGGCTCCGCACCGGCTACCGCCACAAGTATTCCCTCGGCCTCGACGGCGGGCGCGACGACGTGAAGTATTTCGTCTCGGGCGCGAGCTCGAGCGAGACGGGCGTGCTCCCCCTCGACAAGGCCACGCAGTCGAGCGTACGCGGCAACCTCAGCGTGACGCCGCGGCCGGCTGTCACGCTGCAGTGGAACACGTCGTTCAGCACCAACGACCTCACCAAGACACCGGCCGGCGGCACGGCTGCTGGGTTGACGCTCAATGCCTCGCGACGCGATCGAAACTATTTCGGCTCCGCCGACCCGGCCAAGATCGGCCGCGTCCTCGACTTCCAGCTCACGAGCCGGATCGACCACCTCGTCACCGGCGGCACGTTGCAGTATCAGCCGAGCGAGAGCTTTTCCACGCGCCTCATTCTTGGCTACGACCTGGCCGCGCAGGAGGCGCGCAATTACATGCCCTACGGCTTCGCGACGGTGCCGAAGGGTCAGATCAGTGATGGACGGTACTCCAGCCGCACCAATACGGCGGACTTCGCTGCGACCTGGTCGCACAACCTGTTGGGTGAGCTGCGCTCCAGTCTCTCCGGCGGCGCGCAGGCCGTCGCGGTCGATCAGGTGAACGTCGCCGCGGGCTCTCGCGACTTTCCAGGACCCGGCGAGCAGACCGTGTCCAATGGCGCCCTCTCCCTTGGCGTCGAAGACCGCAGCCGAGTCATCAATGGCGGCCTGTTCGTGCAGGACCTGCTGGATTTCAAGAACCGCTACTTCCTCACGGTCGGCGCGCGGTTCGACGGTAACAGCGCCTTTGGCGAAAGCCTCGGTCTGCAGATGTATCCGAAGGTCAGCGGCTCCTATGTTGTCTCGGATGAAGCGTTCTGGCCAAAGGCGATTGGCACCATGAAGCTGCGCGCCGCGTACGGCCAGAGCGGTCGTGCGCCCGGTGCGTTCGACGCGGTGCGCACGTGGACGTCGTACAGCTGGGGCGGCATCGCCGCCTTCGTACCGCGCAACCTCGGCAACTCGCTGCTTGGGCCCGAGCGCACCGCAGAGGTCGAGGCCGGATTCGAGAGTTCCACGCTCGGCGGCCGCCTCACCACGGATTTCACGTGGTACAAGCGTACGACGAAGGACGCGCTGTTCGCTGTGAGTCAGGCGCCGTCCGAGGGACTGTGGGGTAGTCAGCTCGAGAATGTCGGCAAGCTGCAGAGCAATGGCGTGGAGATCGGGGTGAACGCGTCGCTGGTGCAGCGTCCGCACTTTGGTTGGGATGCTGGCTTCACCTACTCCACCAACCACAGCCAGGTACTGAGCCTCGGCGGCGCGGCGCCATTCACCATCGGCAACAACGGGTGGATCAGGGAGGGCTCGCCAGTGCCCGACATTCGGGGTTTCTGCGTCGCCAATCCGACCGAGTTCGCCGCGCCCGTTCGGCAGGCCGATTGCGACTACGGTCCGAACACGCCGACGCACACGATCACCGGCACCACCAGCTTCACCCTTCCGGGCGACTTCGCGTTGTCCACGCGCGGGGAGTACCAGGGGGGCGCGTTCGGCTACAGCCTGCTCGATGGCGAGGCGATCGTGCGCGGCATCCGCTGGCCGTCGTGCTTCAACGCGTACCCGGCGATCGACGCGGGCAACCTCGCGACGGTGCCGGCCTCGATCCGCGCGGTCTGCATGTCGGCCAATGCCAATCGCGATTACGCCATCTTCCCGCTCGATTTTTTCCGTCTCCGGGACCTGACCGTGCGTCGCGCCTTTGCCCTGCATGTGGGTGGAGCGTCGAGCGCGATGGTGTCGCTCTCCGGACAGAACCTGTTCTGGTGGAAGAAGGCGAAAAATTCGATGATCGACCCGGAGACCTCGGGTGGATTCAATTCCCAGTCAGGCATGTCGCAACAGGTTCGCAGCGTGGGCGGCAGCATTCCGATCCCGCGCACGTTCCTGATGTCGGTTCGACTGACGTACTAACGGAGACGATCAATGCCTACATCCAAGACGCGCCGTACGCGCGTCGGCGCCCTGCGCCACGCGCTCGCGTTCGCATGCGTCGCCGGCTCGCTCACGGCCTGCGACTTCAAGGTCACCAATCCCGGCCCCACGGCCGACAAGTTCCTGACGGACACGCTGTCGCTCGTCGCGCAGGTGAACGGCGTCGCCTACACGCTGGGCGATGGCATGAACTACCAGGTCCTGCACGGCGCTGTCGCGGCGCGCGAGCTCTTTCCCACCGGGCAGAGTGGCCAGTTCGGCATCGAGCCACGCAACTGGGTCGGCTATCTCGTGACCGAGGAGCAAAGTACGCCCTGGAATACCCTCGGACGTGCGCGCTGGCTGTCCGACCAGTCATTGACGCGGCTGAAGGCCGTGTTGGGGGACGGCGTCTTCGCAAAGCACCCCACCGTGGCGCAGGCGCTCATCTGGCGGGGCTTCACGTATCGTGTGCTGGGCGAGGCGATGTGCGTGAGCATCGTGGACAAGGGCGCGCCGTCGCCGGCGAAGGTCAGCCTGGTGCGTGCAGAATCCGCGTTCACCGCAGCGGTGGCCGTGGCAACGGCGGCGAACAATGCGACGCTCATCACCGCGGCATACGCGGGTCGCGCACAGGTGCGCGTGGATCTCGGTGACTGGACGGGTGCAGAGGCGGATGCCGCGAACGTACCGGCCGCGTTCAAGTACCAGATGCCCTACTATGCGAACGTCGATGAGTACGGCTACAATCGCACGATGTGGTCATCCACGTCACAGTCGTTCTACAAGGCGACGTCCGTGTGGGGCACGTGGTACGCGAAGTATTACGACAGCTCGAAGGATCCGCGCGCGGCGTACACCAAGACCGCGCTCACTGGCGCGGGTGCTTTTCCTCCCGTCGGCAAGGTGCCTTGGTGGCCGCAGGCCAAGTACATGACCCAGACGGCCGGGATCAACCTGGTGTCGGGTCGCGAGGCGCGGCTCATCGAGGCGGAGGCTGCCCTGCGGAAGGGCGATATCGTCACGGCGATGGCGCGGATCGATGCGAACCGGGCAAGTGCCGGCGCGCCGGTCGCGGCGCGGCCCGCGAGCGTCGTGGAGGCATGGACACTGCTGAAGCAGGAGCGCGGACTCGAACTGTGGCTGGAAGGACGACGCCTCGCCGACATGCGCCGCTGGACCGCCGACAAGACACCGGGCGCACTTGATCCGCTTGAAGTGCCGGGTGCGGCTTCGTACCTCGAAGGACAGGACTTCTGCTTCCCGGTTTCGCGCGAAGAAGCCAACACCAATCCCAATCTCAAGCCATGACGAGTCGCGGCAACATCCGGCGGTGGTGTGTTCTCGGAATTGTGGTGTCGGCGACGGTCATCGCACAGGCAGGCGCCGCGCAGGCGCCGGACAGCTCCGAGGTTGTCGTGCGCGCCGGCACGGTGTTCGACGGAATGGGTGCCGTGCGCCGTCACATGGACGTCGTCGTGCGCGGTGGCCGTATCACGGCCGTGCGGCCTTCGAGTGGCCACGCGGACGTTGACCTGGGCGATCGCGTGCTGGCGCCCGGACTCATCGATACGCACGTGCATCTCGGCTGGTACATCACCGCCGCGCACCGTCTCCATCAGAGTGGCGACGGCGACGACGACGCCACCGCCATCCTGAACGCGGCGGGCAACGCCGAGCGCATGCTGCAGGCGGGCTTCACCACGATCCAGAGCGTCGGCGGTCCGGAGGACAAGCCGGTGCGCGATGCGATCGCTCGCGGCGTGCTCGCGGGACCTCGCATCGTCACCTCGCTCGGTTCACTCAACGAGAACGCGGGCTCTCCCGATTCCGTCCGTGCCGTGGTGCGGCAATTCAAGGCCGCTGGTGCGGACGTGATCAAGATCTTCGCGTCGAAAAGCATTCGCGATGGCGGCGTGCAGACGATGACTCAGGCGCAACTCGACGCCGCATGCGGCGAGGCGCGGACGCTCGGCCTCCGTTCCATCGTGCACGCCCACGCGGCATCCGCGGTGAAGGCCGCCGTCCGTGCGGGCTGCACGCAGGTGGATCATGGCGTCCTCGTTGACGACGAAGGGCTCGCGATGATGGCTGCCGCAGGCACCTACTTCGAGCCGCAGTGCTCCCTGGTGATGCGCAATTACCTCGACCACAAGGAGTGGTTTCGCGGTATCGGCAACTACAACGACGAAGGCTTCGCCGCCACGGAGCGCACCATCGGGCTGCGCAAGGCGCTCGTGCAGAAGTACCGTGGGGTGAAGGGTCTGAAGGTGATCTATGGCACGGACGCCGTGGCGGGCGCACACGGCCAGAACGGGCGGGACCTCGTTTGTCGAGTGAAGGAGAACGGCGAGTCCGCGGTGGACGCCGTGACGTCGGCGACGTCGCTCTCGGCAGAATCCATGGGGCTCGGCACGTCCATCGGGCGGATTGCGCCGGGATTCCTTGCCGACCTCGTGGCGTTCGATGGCGATCCTCGCCGCGATGCAGACGCCTTCATGCGCGTCGGTTTCGTGATGAAGGGCGGTGTCGTCTATCGGCAGCCGCCATCGCGGGTGGGCGCATCCCGGAGCTATCCATGAGATCGAGACTTGTGTGTCGCGTCGCGCTGCTGATGCTCGCGGGCGGTGCGACAGTGGCCGGAGCGCAGCGCGTCGATTGGCCCACCACCAGCGGTGATGCGGGCGCAATGCGTTATTCGCCCCTCGCCGGCATCGACCGGAGCAATGTCGGCCGCCTGAAGGAAGCGTGGCGGTGGCGCACGGGCGAGCACAACGTCGCCGCGGGCGCGGGGCAATTGCCGGCGCGACCGGGATTGTTCCAGGCGTCACCCGTGGTGATCGGGGACACGATGTACCTGTCCACGCCCTACGCCGCGGTCGCCGCGCTCGACGCGCGCACGGGTCACGAGATCTGGCGATACGATCCCGAGGTGTGGCGCGCGGGCCAGCCGTCCAACGGCACGGGCTTCGTCCACCGCGGTGTGGCCACGTGGTCCGATGGAAAGGAGCGCCGAGTGTTCATCAACGCGCGCTGGAAGCTCATCGCGCTCGACGCGCGCACGGGCAAGGCCATCGGGAGCTTCGGTGACTCGGGCGTCGTGGATCTCGTGCGCGACCTCAGGCGCCCTGTGAACCGGCTGCAGTACACCAATACGTCGCCACCCATGGTCTACGGCAACGTCGTGATCGTCGGCAACGGCGTTGGCGACCGCATACGCTATCGCAACGATCCGCCAGGCGACGTGCAGGCGTTCGACGTGCATACCGGCAAGCGCGTGTGGAGCTTTCACACGGTGCCGGACTCCGGTGAGTTCGGCTGGAAGTCGTGGGAGGATGGCTCGTACAAGTACATGGGGCACACGAACGTGTGGGCACCAATGAGCCTCGACGCCGCGCGCGGCCTGCTCTTCCTGCCCGTGAGCACCCCCACCAACGACTGGTACGGCGGCGATCGCAAGGGCGACAACCTGTTTGCGGAATCGGTGGTGGCGCTGAATGCCCGCACCGGCAAGCGGGTGTGGCATGCACAACTCGTCCACCACGGGCTGTGGGACTACGATCTCCCGTCGCCACCAGTGCTCGCGACGATCACCTGGAAGGGACGGCCGCGCGACGTCGTTGCCGTGCCCACGAAGGCCGCATGGATCTACGTGTTCGACCGCACGACGGGCAAGCCGGTGTGGCCCATCAAGGAGCGACCCGTACCGGCGAGCGACGTGCCCGGTGAGCGCGCCTCACCAACACAGCCTGTGCCCACACGACCCGCTCCGTTCGCCAGGCAGCAAGTCACCGAAGCCGAACTCATCGACTTCACGCCAGAGTTGCACCGCCGCGCGCTCGAGATTTTCAGGAAGTATCGCAGCGGCCCGGTCTTCACGCCCCCGTCCCTCTTGGGAACCATCACCATGCCCGGGGCCATCGGAGGCGCGGGATGGGGAAGCACCGCATACGATCCGGAATCGCACACCCTCTACGTGAAGGGAACGGACAATCCTGCCCTGTACCAGATCAAGCAGGGCGTGCCGAATGACACCATCGGCTATGAGTATACTGCGGACCTTGTCCACAGCGGGCTGGGTGTAACGGCCGACCCCGATTCCGGTGCGAAGGACCATGCGCCCCCGGAGCAGTTGCCACTGATCAAGCCCCCGTACGGCACGATGACGGCGATCGACCTGAACACCGGCAACCAGCGGTGGCAGGTCACGCTCGGCGACACGCCCGCTATTCGCGAGCATCCGCTGTTGAAGGGCCTGACGCTGCCGCCACTGGGCGTCGCAGGCGCGGTGGGCGGTACGGTCACGAAAGGTGGCCTGATCTTCGCGACAGGTGGCGGGAACGTGCTTTACGCGCTCGATACGCGGAGCGGGCGCGTGCTCTGGCAGCATGTCCTCCCAGCTGGCCGAGGGTACGCGAATCCCATCTCGTACCGTGTCGCCAATGGCACCCAGTACGTCGTCATCGCAAGCGGCGGTGGCGAGAATGCGGAGCTCGTGGCGTTCTCGCTCGACGGCAAGTAGGTGCGCGCGTCATCAACTTCCTGATGAATACACGACCGTGATGATACCACACCCGACCACCTCGAAGCCGACACGGATTGTGCTCTGGACGATGCAGGCGCTGCTGGCCGCCCTGTTTCTCTTCACGGGCGGCATGAAGCTCGTGATGCCGATCGCGGCGCTCACGCGCGAGGTGCCCATGCCGGGTCTCTTCCTCCGGTTCATCGGGGTGCTCGAGGTGGTGGGGGGACTGGGGCTGGTGCTACCGGGTCTGCTGCACCTGCGCCCCGCGCTGACACCACTGGCCGCGCTGGGGCTCGTCATCATCATGAGCGGCGCACTGGGAGTCTCGCTGACAACGGGACATGCAGATACGGCAGCAATCCCGGTCGTCGTAGGCGTAATGCTCGCCATCGTGGCCGTGGTACGAGGGATGTCACTGCTACCTCCGCGCGCGTAATCAGCGGCTGGCGCGCAGGAGGACAGCGGCATACTATCGCCTTCCGCTGTCGCCACTTGTGTACGCATCAACACCACGAGGATCACGTGCATCATTGCCGCTCCGTCCGCCGTGCCTGCGCACTCGCCATCGTGATGGCCGCGCCCGTCGCGGCGCAGACGATCCAGTACCATTCGCCGGCTGGTGTCGCGTTCCGGTCGCAGCCGGATACGGGGCCCGTCGCCCGCGCCGAGCGTGCGCTGGCCGCTGATCCGCGCAACATCCAGCGGTTCATCGAGCTCGGCACCGCGCAGTCCGGCGCTCGGCAAATGCAGGAGGCGGTGCAGACATTCACTCGTGCACTCGCGATCGCGCCGAACGACCCGATGCTGTTCCGCTGGCGGGGACACCGTAATCTTTCCGTTCGCAACTTCGATGGCTCCATGGCCGACCTCACGCGCGGGTACGGGCTCGACAGCCTGAACTACGGCATTCTCTACCACCTCGGTGTGCTTCGGTTCGTGCGCGGCGACTTCAATGGCGCTGCCGACGCCTTCCGCCGAGCGCAGCCGCACGCACCTGACGGCGGGGAACTCGCTGGCTCCACGGACTGGTTATGGATGTCGCTCCAGCGTGCAGGCCGCGGAACAGAGGCGGTCGCGATGCTGGCGCGGCGCCCTGATTCGCTCCCCACCACCGCGGCCTACGCCAAGCGGCTGCGGTTGTATCGTGGTGAGCTGACCCCGGATGCGTTGTTCGCTCCGTCCGATACGGGCGACGTGGATGTTGCGACGCTCAGCTTCGGGTTGGGCAATTGGTATCTCGTGAAGGGCGACACCGCCCGTGCGCGCACCCAGTTCGAGCGGTCGGTCAAGTCCGGGGGATGGCCGGCGTTCGGGTTCATCGCGTCGGAGGCAGAACTCGTTCGGCTGAGGTGATCGGGCGACGAGGGATGGCGCGTGTTGCCAGCAGACGGTTACGCGCGCTGCTGTCTTGCATATGCAAGAATGCGAATTGTATATTGCAGGTGAATGACAGCCTCCATTCC
>JACMOE010000642.1 GCA_014378185.1 Gemmatimonadaceae bacterium
GCCGCCAGCTCGCGGCATCGGCGGGAGAGCTTGATGCGAGCGCGCGCGAGGCTGCGCTGCGCGAGATCGTGGCACGCAGTGGCGACGATCCCGTCGTTGCAGACCTCGTGGTGTCGGCGCTCGCTGGCCGCGAGATGGCTTTTCTCGAGCGACTGCTGACGGTTGGCACGACGGACGCGGTGCGCACCACGCCGGTGACGCGCGCGCTCACGCGGGCGATCGTGGCGTCGCGCGACTCTGCGAGCGTGCAGCGCGTGCTCGTGCTGGCGAGCGAGGCGCGTCGCCCACGCTGGCAACGACTCGCGCTGCTGGAAGGAGCCGCGCGACCCGCTGGCCAACGTGGAGGGTTTGTCGTCCTCCTGAGTTCCCGGCCCGCCGGCTTGCTCGCGGCGACGACGAGCCCGGACACTGCGTTGCGCGCGCGTGCGATGCAGGTGGCGCAGTCGCTCGCCTGGCCCGGCAAGCGAGACGCGGTTCCCGCTGTGCGGCCGTTCACCCCCGTGGAACGTGCGCGGTACGCAACCGGCCGTCAGCAATACCTCACCACGTGCGCCGCGTGCCACCAGACGGGGGGCACGGGACTGGCCGGCGTCGCCAAGCCACTCGTGGGTTCGCAGTGGGTGCTCGGTCGTCCGGAGCGGCTCATCAGGATCCTGCTGCATGGCAAGGAGGGCACGATGCTCATGCCGCCCATCGGTGCGGCACTCTCGAACGATCAGCTGGCTGCGGTGCTCACGTATGTTCGCCGGTCATGGGGCAACAGCGCATCTGCCCTGGACGCTGCCGCCGTAGAGGAAGTGCGTGGCGCGACGACCGGTCGCAAGAAGCCGTGGACGGAAGAGGAACTCCAGCGCATTGGACGGTAGTTTCTCCGCACTGACGAAACCGCCGACACTCACCCTGCAACGTCCGCGTCCACCCAGCCGAGTGTCTTCGTCACCGCCTTCTTCCAGTTGCGGTAGAGGCGCTCGCGCTCATCCGCCGCGAGGTTCGGCGTCCAGCGCTTGCCTTCCTGCCAGTTGCTCCGCAGGTCATGGAGCCTGCACCAATAGCCCACCGCGAGGCCCGCCGCGTACGCGGCACCGAGCGCGGTGGTCTCCGCCACCACGGGGCGTACCACGGGAACGTCGAGTATGTCGGCCTGGAATTGGAGCAGCAGGCTGTTGGTCGTTGCGCCGCCGTCCACCTTGAGCTCCGTGAGGGGCACCTTTGAATCCGCGTTCACGGCATCGAGCACTTCGCGAGTCTGGAATGCAATGGCTTCGAGCGCCGCGCGCGCGAGGTGCCCCTTGTTGACGTACCCCGTGAGGCCAACGAGCGCGCCGCGCGCATCGGACCGCCAGTGCGGCGCGTACAACCCTGAAAATGCCGGCACGAAGTACGCGCCCCCGTTGTCCTTCACGGTGTTCGCCAGCGCTTCGATCTCGGCCGCCGACGTGATGAGTCCGAGGTTGTCGCGCAGCCACTGGACGAGCGCCCCGGTGACGGCGATGGATCCCTCCAGTGCGTAATGCGTGGGGCCGTCGCCAAGCTTGTATGCCACCGTCGTGAGCAGCCCGTTCTCGCTGTTCACGATGTTCGTGCCAGTGTTGAAGATCAGGAAGTTGCCGGTGCCGTAGGTGTTCTTTGCTTCGCCCGCGCCGAAGGCCGCCTGGCCGAAGGTCGCGGCCTGCTGGTCGCCGAGTATTCCAGCAATCGGTACTTCACGCAGGAGGCTCGAGGCTTCTGCTACGCCGTACACCTCCGAGCTGGATCGCACCTGGGGGAGCATGGACTTTGGCACGCCGAACGCAGCGAGGATATCGTCGTTCCACGCGAGCGTGGCGAGATCGAGGAACATCGTACGGCTCGCGTTCGTGACGTCCGTGGCATGCACGCCACCGTCCACGCCACCGGTGAGGTTCCACAGCACCCACGTGTCGATGGTGCCGAACAGCAGCTCGCCGGCTTCCGCGCGCGCACGGGCGCCCTCCACGTTCTCGAGGATCCAGACAAGCTTCGTGCCGGCGAAGTAGGTGCTGAGGGGAAGCCCCACGATGTGCTTGAAGCGATCGACGCCGCCCTTCGCAGCGAGGCGATCGACGATGGGCTGCGTACGCGTATCCTGCCACACGATGGCGTTGTACACCGGCACGCCAGTGTGCCGATCCCACACCACGGTCGTCTCGCGCTGATTGGTGATGCCGACGGCAGCGATGTCGTGCCTCGTGACGTCCGCCTTCGCGAGGGCCTGCGCGACGACCTCGCGCACGTTGTTCCAGATCTCGCGAGGATCGTGCTCCACCCATCCCGCCCTGGGAAAAATCTGCTCGTGCTCCTTCTGGCCCACGCTGACGATGCCACCGTGGTGATTGAAGATGATGGCGCGGGTGCTCGTGGTACCCTGGTCAATGGCGAGGACGTAGCGTGCACTCATGCTGGAACTCCCTTGATGATTGAGTCGACCTGGTGTCGTGAGTTTGAAGTGTGGAGACGGTAGCGCAATCATCGAAACACACGAGCAATGAGCCTGAGCTTGAAGCCTCCAGCCTTGAGCAATCAGAGCTCGAGCTCTGGCGCGAGCTCTGGCGCGAGCTCGGTTTGCTCAGGGCTGGAGGCTTCAAGCTCCTGCTCATTGCTCGGGAGAAGCATGTTGTCCACGCCATCCGATTTCGCGACTAGCGCAACACGGGCAGCAGCGTGGTGGACACCCAGCCAGCCAGCACGCCGCCAATGATGGGACCGAGCACGGGCACCCAGCTGTACGACCAGTCGCTGCCGCCCTTCCCCTTGATGGGCAACACGAAATGCGCGAGGCGTGGACCAAGATCCCGGGTGGGATTGATGGCGTATCCCGTGGGGCCCCCGAGCGAGGCGCCGATGCCGACGACCAGCAGGCACACTGGCAGCGCACCGAGTGCTGCGAGTCCGCCACCGGCGGGGTGTCTCCCGAATCCGATGACGACCAACACGAAGATGAACGTCGCGATGGCCTCGGTCACTACGTTCGCGCCATAGCTGCGGATGGCCGGTGCAGTGGCGAACACGCCGAGCTTGGTAGCGGGATCGGGTTCCGCGTCGAAGTGCTGGCGATAGGCGAGCCACGCGAGCACGGCTCCGAAGAACGATCCGATGAGTTGCGCGAGCAGGTACACGAGCGTGGACACGAGCGTCACGGGCACTCCCGCGCCGAAAGACGTGGCACCACTGGCAACGAGCCCCAGCGTGACAGCGGGGTTCAGGTGCGCGCCGGAGTTGTATGACACAATCACTCCCGCGTACACGGCCAGGCCCCATCCGATGGTGATCATCAGAAAGCCGCCGTTGTATCCCTTGGACCTGGTCAACGCGATGTTCGCCACCACGCCGCAGCCGAGCAGTATCAGCGTAGCGGAGCCGACGAGTTCCGAAAGGAAGTCCATGCCAAGACCGTTCACGAGCCCCTCGATTTCTGGTGGGATTGCTGCTGGAGGACCTGGAAGATTTCGTACGATTTACCGGAAGGGCGCATCAGTGCGTGATCCGCCACCGGACGGATCCCGCGAGGGGATCATTCTGCAGGCGACTTTGGATGGCATGGCGGTCCCACTGAAGCGAGCCGCGTCCGTTACGCGGGGAGGATACTCACGGCGGTCGCGACACCGGAAGCACTCGGCGCTGACTCGATGACTCAAGGTGCGCCGAGCCACTTGTGTCGGCGCATCCATGACTCGGCAACGGTCGTCCATGCGCCGAGCACTGGATCAGCCGGTGCGAGGCCGAAGCCGTGGCCGCCGTACTCGAAGATGTGCATCTCGGCGGGTACTGCCGCTGCGCGAAGGGCCGCGTAGAACATCAGGGAATTTTCCACGGGCACCGTCTTGTCGTCCGTGCTGTGGATCAGGAGCGTGGGCGGCGTATCGCGATTGACTTGCGTCTCGTTCGACATCAGCCGCACGAGCGAACTGTCCGGCTGTTGGCCGAGCAGGTTGGTGCGTGACCCGCGATGCACGAAGGGGTCGCGCATCGTGATGACGGGGTACAGCAGCATCATGAAGTCGGGCCGCGAGCTCATCCGCTCGATCGGATCACCGTTCGTGTCGGCGCCTGCGTCGAAGTGCGTGCCTGCACTGGATGCGAGGTGTCCGCCGGCTGAAAAGCCGATGACGCCGACGCGCCGCGGATCCAGTCCCCACTCGACGGCACGTGCGCGAACGGTACGTATCGCGCGTTGCGCGTCGCCAAGCATGACGGGGTGGTGATATGCCGGCCCCAGGCGGTATCGCACCACGAATGCCGTCACACCGGTTCCTGCGAGCCAGTTGGCGACGTCGCTTCCCTCCTTCTCCATCGAGAGGTGCTGGTAGCCTCCGCCGGGAAAGATCACGACAGCGGTTCCATTCGCTCTTCCCGCGGGCGGCAGGTACGGTGTCATGAGCGGTTGATCGGCATCGGCGGTGCCGAGCGCGCCGGGCACACCGGCGCTCCAGAGTGGAAAGGACGCTTGCGCCCGCGCAACGAGTGGACGTGGCGC
>JACMOE010000643.1 GCA_014378185.1 Gemmatimonadaceae bacterium
CGTCTGTCCCCATCCGTTCGCGGCGAGCGCCAGCGCGCGGCGCATGAACACCTCGTCATGCGTCGCGACCGTACGCTCGCCATCGGACATGGTTACAGGCTCAGGCGAAGTCCGACCGAGCCGTACGTGATCGACCGGTCTGCGCGCGACGAGCCGATGGCGTTGAACGTGTTCACCGTGCCGCCCGTGACCTGGCCGACTTCACCGACGATCTTGAACAGCGGCAGGTTGAGCGATGCGTCGAAGAAGTAGTTCGTGCGCTTGATGTCCGCGAACGAGTTGGGCACAGTGGTGGGCGTGGTGCCGCCAAGCGTGCTGGTGACGACAGCACTGATGTTTGCGCCCTGGCTGTACGTGTCCTGACCGACGCCGGCCGCAAAGCCGAAGAAGATGAGGCTCTTGCTCGCGACGATCCGGATGGCCGACGTCTTGACTTCGGCATCAGCGATGGTGAGCACAGCCGTCGTGGCGCCCAGCGTAGAGGTGTAGCTGGTGCTGCCGGAAATGGTGGTCGACGGCAGGTCGCGCTTGAGGTACGTCACCGCCAAGCCCGGCACCACGATGGACTCCGACAGCAGTCCGACGCGAACGCCATAACCGAGTTGCAGGTTCTGCTTCGGCTTGAGCGAGAAATCCTTGTTGCCATCGCCGATGGTGGGCACGTACGAGGCGCCCACGAGTACGCCGACGCCACCGACATTGGTGAGGCCTAACGGCAGCCCGGCAAAGAGACCGATCGCGGCGTCGGCTGTGGGCAGGCCGAGGATCTGGTTCTTTGACTGGAGCGTCCGCGAGGGTGACGCACCGGTGGTGCGCTGCGTGAACTGGTCGATTTGTGGAATGACCCCGTTGAACACGTTGCCGCGCACTCCAATCGAGAAGTGCCCCAAGCCGCCGAGGGATGAACCCTGCCCCAGCGTGGCATTGCCTCCCGCCAGTGCGAGGCCAAGCTGCGGTGCCATGAACTGGAACACGTCGTAGGCCTGCTGACAGGCATCCTGCGCCACGTTCTGCGCCAGCGATCCGCCGGAGGTACAAATGGGCGACGTCAATCCCTGCGCTTCCGCGCTGGCAGTGAGCATTACTGAAAGGCCTGCAGCGACCAGAAGACTGTTCTTCATGAGTTCTCCCAAGAGATGATCACCTGACCGGTCCCGCGCACGATGCGCCCGAGCCGGTAGGTGGCGATGTGAGCCGACGCGCAGCTTGCCTGAATGGACGGCACGCTTGCCTCGTCGGTGATGACAACCATTCCTACGCCCATATTGAACGTGCGGTACATCTCGGCCCGCGACACATCGCCGGCCGTTTGGAGCTGCTGGAAGAGGTTCGGTATTTCCCAACTCGATGCATCCACCGCCGCATCGAGGGAATCAGGAAGGACGCGAACCACGTTACCGGGCAGCCCGCCGCCCGTAATGTGCGCCATTCCGTGGATTCGCGCCAATACAGGTTTCAGGGCGCCCAGGTAGGAGCGATGCACGCGCAGCAATACGTCGGCTACCGTACCCTCCTCTCCCGGGAACGGATCGGTGACACCGAGCTTCATCCGTTCCGCCACGATGCGGCGTGCGAGCGAATACCCGTTGGTGTGCAGGCCATTGCTCGCCAGTCCCAGCATCACGTCGCCCTCCTGCACCCGATCGGCGCCCAGGATGCCATCTTCCTCGACGCAGCCGACAATGAAGCCGGCCAGGTCGTAATCGGGAGGGGTATAGATCCCGGGCATTTCCGCCGTTTCGCCACCCGAAAGCGAGCAGCCATTCTCGCGGCAGCCCGCGGCAACGCCACGCACCACGGATTCGACGACGTCGGGATCCAGGATACCCGCCGCGAAGTAGTCGAGGAAGAACAGCGGAACGGCTCCCTGTACCAGGATGTCGTTCGTGCAGTGATTGACGAGGTCGTGACCGACCGTGTCGTGGCGGTGGGTCTCGATGGCCACGCGCAGCTTGGTGCCCACGCCATCGGCGCTCGACACCAGCACGGGGCGCTTGAAGTCGGCCGGAATGCGAAACATGCCGCCGAAGCCGCCGAATGCGCCGCGCGCGCCTGCCGTGAAGGTCGACTCCACGACGTCGCGGATGCGGCGCTTGACGGCGTCGGACCGATCGATGTCGACTCCCGCCGCCGCGTAATCCAGGCCATGCCCGTCCGTCACGATGCGCTTCCCTGTTCCTGTTCAAAGGCGACGAGGCGGCGGAACTCGTCGACCCGCGCCACCACGTCGTCACGCGTGATCTCGAGCAGTCGCTGTACGGAGAACTTTTCCACCGCGAACGACCCCATCGCCGACCCTACGACGACTGCCCGACGGAGGTTGGCGTCACTGAGGTCGCCAGTCTGAGCGAGGTATCCCATGAAACCGCCGGCGAACGAATCGCCGGCCCCGGTGGGGTCGAACACGTCCTCCAGCGGATATGCGGGGGCGAAGAAGATGCTGCGCTCCTTGAACATGAACGCACCGTGCTCGCCCTTCTTGATGATGACGATCTTCGGTCCGCGCTCCATGATCCACCGCGCGGCCTTCACGAGGTTGGCGCAGTCCGTGAGCTGGCGCGCCTCTCCATCATTGAGCGTCACGAGGTCGACGTGCTTGATGAGCGCGAGGATGTCGGGGCGGCGGCTCTCGATCCAGAAGTTCATCGTGTCGCACGCGACGAGCTTGGGCCGGTCCACCTGCTGCAAGACGTCGAGCTGGAGGCGCGGGTCGATGTTCGCGAGGAACACGAAGGGCGCGCGCTTGAACTGCGGCGGGATCTTCGGGCTGAAGTGCGAGAATACGCCGAGTCGCGTCTCCAGCGTCTCGGCGGAGTTGAGGTCGTGCCGGTAGCGACCGCGCCATCGAAACGACTCACCCTCCACCTGTTCGAGGCCCGCCATGTCTACTCCACGCCGTTCGAGCGGGGCCAGCTGGTCCATGGGATAGTCCGAACCCACGACGCCGACGAGCTGCACGGGTGAAAGGAGGCTGGCCGCCGCGGAAAAGAACGTCCCCGAGCCGCCAATGACGTTGTCCGCCTTGCCAAACGGTGTTTCCACGGAGTCGAGCGCGACGGAACCGACGACGAGTACTGGCATTGAGGGGCGGGGGACGGGGGACGGGGGACGGGGACGGGGGACGGCCTGACAAAAGCAGGTCCTTCTCTGCGCTCAGGACGACAGCCAACGAGCTACGCTCACGATGACACCACTTCGCTACATGCGTTCTGGCGCACTCACGCCGAGCAGCGTGAGTCCGTTCTTCACGACGATCTGTGCGGCGCGCGCGAGCAGCAGGCGCGCGCGGGTAATCTCCTCCGGCTCGTTCAGCACGTGCGCCTTGTGGTACCAGAGGTGAATGCGGCCCGCCAGATCATGGAGATATGTCGCCACGCGATGCGGTTCCAGCGCCTCGGCGGCATTCGCGACCGTCCGCGGAAAGTCGAGCAACGCCTTCATCAGCTCGGTCTCTTCCAGCAGCGCGAGCAGCGTGAAGTCCACGCCCTCAGTCGTGACGCCAGCGGCATCGATCTCCCCGACGCGAAAGATGCCCGACAGCCGCGCATGCGCCATCTGGATGTAGTAGACGGGGTTCTCCTCGCTCTGCGAGCGAGCGAGGTCCACGTCGAACGACAGCTGCGAGTCGCCCTTGCGCATGAGGAAGAAGTAGCGCACCGCGTCGCGACCCACGTCATCGATGAGATCGCGCACCGTGACATAGCTGCCGGCGCGCTTGGAGATCTTCACCTCCTCGCCGCCGCGCAGGACCGTGACCAGCTGGTGCAGCACGTACTCGGGATACCCCTGCGGAATGCCGATGCCAAGGGCCTGGAGGCCGGCGCGCACCCGCGTGACGGTGCTGTGGTGATCGGAGCCCTGCACGTTGATCGCCCGCGTGAAGCCACGCTCCCACTTGGTGACGTGGTATGCGACATCGGGCAGGAAGTAGGTGAACGTACCGCCCTTCTCCGCACTCTTGCGCATCACGCGGTCCTGGTCGTCGCCGTACTCCGTGGTGCGAAGGAACAGTGCGCCGTCCTTCTCGTACGTGTGGCCACTGGCCACGAGCGCCGCGACGGTGGCGTCCACCCGCCCGTCTTCGTAGAGCGAGGATTCGAGATAATAAGTGTCGAAGGCGACGCCGAATGCCTGGAGGTCGAGGTCCTGTTCCTTGCGCAGCTCCTGTACAGCGAAGCGGCGGATGGCGTCGATGTCATCGCCGGACGCATCGTCCGCATGCTCCGCCAC
>JACMOE010000644.1 GCA_014378185.1 Gemmatimonadaceae bacterium
ACGATGGCGAACATGGCCTGCGTGATCACCGTGAGGGCGGGTGGCAGGCGCAGCCCGTTCTTCATCAGCAACGGCACCAGCAGGTGGTTCTCGATGAACTGCAAGCCCCAGTAGGCGATGGCTACGTAGCCGGCCTTCTCCGGCGAGTCCAGGAAGCCCATGGCGATGGCGGGCATTGCACTCAGAATGGGGCCGATGGTGGGAATGAATTCGAACAGTCCCACCAGCACGCCGAGCGCGAACGCGGCCTTCACGTGCAGCAGCAGGAGCACCACGGTGCTCACCACGCACATCACGACCATTGCCACCAGCTGGGTGAGCAGCCATTTGCGGAGCACCACGGCGATCCGGTCCATCATGATCACGCCGCGCGCGCGCTTCCGGGCGGGCAGCAGCGACAGCAGGCCGCGGCGATAGAGATCCGGTTCAGCGGCGAAATAGATGCTGAGGAATACGATGAACAGGATGCCGCCCACGATCTCCACCGTGGAGGTGATGAACGGGAAGAGGTATCGGGACATGCCGCTCACGCGGTCGCGCAGCTGCTCGTGGAGGGCCGGGGACCGAGTCGGCCCGGTCGCGGTATCGCCCGCTCCCGCAGCGCGTCCGGGCGACCGGGGCTGCACGGCACCCTTCGGCTGGACGGGACCAGCCGTGGAGTCTGCGGCGGTGATGAGAAGGCCGAGTAAGCCGCTCTGCCGCTGCTTCACAAACTCCTGTACACGATCGACCGCTTCGGGAAGCTTCTGTCGCAGCTCCGCACCCTGTGCGCGCAACGTCGGCGCGACCCAGGCCCCGACACCCACGAGCAGGCCGATGAAGCTGAAGACGATGAGCGCCGCGGCAACAGCACGCGGTATGCGAAAGCGCTGGAGGTGGCTGGCGCCGGACGAGACGGCGATCGCGAACAGCATGCCCAGGAACACGGCGAAGAACAGCACATGCGCCACCCAGAACAACTTGACGACGAGCAACACTGCCACGACGAGCGACGTGGTGCGCACGACATCACGGCTGCGCCAACCCACGGTTCGCACCTTTGTCCCGCCGCTCCTGCCGCCTCCCGACCCGCTGGTATCTCTCCTGGGCTGGCGCGCCGAGCTCGGCTGTGTGGCTTCGCCGGACGGACGAGATGGCTGGTCCCCGGAAGACGAAATTGAATCGGACATGCGGATGGGATGGGGGATCGTGCGCGTGCGCGGCCGAAATACTGCCTGTGAGTCGCCCAACGGCTGCGTGCCAAGCGATACATTACCCGATCGTGATTCGATCCGCCAACAGAGTGAGGGGCCAGCGTGGCTGAGCGCGCGAAGACTGCATCGTTCGAGTATCTGGACACGGTGCCCGCAGTGGACCGGTTGACCGCCGGGATCGCGGGCGTGACGGAGCTGGCCCTCGATACCGAAGGAGCGAGCTTTCATCGCTTCATCGATCGCATCTACCTGCTCCAGCTTTCCACGCGTGACCGCCACGCCGTCATCGACCCGCTGCCCATCGGCACACCGGCAGGGCTGGGCGCGCTGCTCGAAAGCCCGGATGTCGAGATCGTGTTTCACGACGCCGACTACGACCTCCGTCTCCTGCAACAGGACTACGGGTGGCAGATCACCCGCATCTTCGATACGCGCATCGCGGCGCAGCTCCTCGGCTTCACCGCGTTCGGGCTGGCCGCGCTGCTGGAGCGCTACTTCGAGGTGAAGCTCGACAAGAAGCACCAGCGAGCCGACTGGTCCATGCGCCCGCTCACGGCAGACATGCTCGACTACGCCGCGCAGGACACACGGTTTCTGCTCGAGCTCAAGGACAAGATGTCCGCCGAGCTGGAGCGCATGGGCCGAATGGCATGGGCGCGCGAGGAGTTCAGCCTGCTGGAAGGCACCCGCTGGGCTGACGAGGCTCCGGGCCAGGGATTCCTCAAGCTGAAGGGGGCGCGCGACCTCAACCGCCGCGAGCTGGCCGTGTTGCGTGAACTCGTGCCATGGCGCGACGAAGTGGCCGGCCAGATGGACCGCGCCACGTTTCGCGTACTCGGCAACGAGCAGCTACTCGACATCGCGCGTACACAGCCATCCACGCGCGACGTACTGGGCAAGATCAAGGGCATGCCCCGCGGCATCCTCGACCAGCGCGGCAACGAGCTGCTGGACGCCGTGAAGCGGGGGTTGGCCGTGCCCGAGTCCGACCTGCCTAAGTTTCCGCGGGCGGCACGCTGGGACCGCGATCCGGATTTCGATGCGCGCGTGACCGCGCTGAAGACGGCGCGCGATGCCGCCGCGAAGCGGTTGGCGCTCGATCCCGGCGTGCTCTGCTCACGCGACCGGATGGAGGCAGTGGCCCGCCGCAATCCCGCCACCATAGAGGAATTGGGCGAAGTGACCGAGCTGCGGCGCTGGCAGGCCGGCGAACTGGCCGAGGCATTCGTTGCGGCGCTCGCGCCGCATCGCAAGCCGGGCGGCGGGGTTCCACCAGCCACGCCGCCTCATGGCGCCGAAGTGGTGGCCGCTGCGCAATCGCCGTACAGGGAGTAGCCCGGACGCCGCGAGGCGGAGCTACAGACCCATGTACGCGCGCACCCGCGGCCCGATCCGATCCGGCGACCACATCGGCGTCCAGACGAGATTGATGGTCACCACACCCACGCCGGGAATTGCCTTCAACTTTTGCTCGGCGTCGCCCATGATCTCGGGTCCGCTCGGGCAGCCTGGCGACGTGAGTGACATGTCCACCTCGACGTCCGAGTTCACCACGCGAACGTCGTAGACCAGTCCCAGGTCCACGATGTTCAGGTTGAGATCGGGATCCTTGACCTTGCGCAGTGCCAGCTTGGCCTGCTCGAGGCTGAACTCCGAGAACGCGGACGGTGAACCGGGCTCTCCGGCGGCGGGGACAGGCGGAGTGAATTCCGCGACGGGCGCCGTTTCGTGTTCGGTGGACATCGGTTGATACTCCATGAGGGACTACTGGAGTATCACCACCCAGCAGCCCACTCGCAACGAGCTATCCGTGGTGCGTCGCCTTTCGCCGTGTGGCGCCGGAGGCTACGTGCGTCTTCTTGTGGCTGGAAAGCGCCGCATTCTTCCGCTTCGGCGACTTTTTCGCCGAGGCGCCGTGCTTTGCCTTGGAATGTGCGGAGACCTTGGCCTTCCTGCCCTTCGCGCGACCGCGCGCGGCGCGCTCGGGCTTGTTCCACCCGACCGCCTTGTCGGCGCGGAACGAACGCGGCATGGCGATCATGCCGCCGGCATTGTCGGTCACCGCCAGAGCCGCCGCGTCAGCGAGATCGGCGCGTACGTCGGAGATCACCTTGGCGGGGCGTCGCGCCTTGGCCGCGTGGACGCGATTGGTGAGGAGGATGACGAACATCTCGTGGTCCGGATCGATCCACAGCGACGTACCCGTGTAGCCGGTGTGCCCGTATGCATCCGCGCCCATGTACTTGCCGCAGCCAAAGGCGCCGGCGCACGTGTCCCAGCCCAGGGCACGCGTGCTGCTCGCCGCCGAACCGCGATGCGTGAAGAGTTGCACGGTGCTGTCGGCGATGACGCGCGTGCCGTTATACGTGCCGCCGTTGAGCATCATCTGCGCGAAGATTGACAGGTCACTGACGGTGCTGAACAGGCCCGCGTGGCCGGCTACGCCGCCCAGCGCGTAGGCATTCTCGTCGTGCACCTCGCCGCGCAGCGGATAGCCGCGGGGCGGGTCGATCTCCGTGGGTGCGATGCGCCCGCGCAGCGATGCGTCAGGCCGATAATGCGTGTCGGACATGCCGAGCGGCGTGAAAATGCGACGCTGGAGGAATGCATCGAGCTTCTCGCCGGCCACTGCCTCGACGGTGAAGCCAAGCATGTCGGCGCCGAGGTCGGAGTATTCGTAGAACTGGCCCGGGGCGGCGAACAGCGGCGTCGAGATGACCGCGGCACGCGCCTCGTCCGGCGTATGCGCAATGCGCCAGAGGTCACGGCCCGCCGGTAGCCCCGAGCGGTGTTCGAGCAGCATGCGCAGGGTGATGCGCTCCTTGTTGCCGCCGGTGAACTCGGGGATGTACTTCGACACGGCGTCGTCGAGATGCAGCTTGCCCTCGTCGAAAAGGATCATCACGGCCGTGGTGGTGCCGATCACCTTGGTGAGTGACGCGAGGTCGTAGATGGTGCGTTCGGGAACGACGCTGCCGGATTCCGCCGTCCATCCGAGGCGGCCGAAACCCTTTTCCCATACCGCCGCGCCTTTCCGGCCAACAACCACCGATGCGCCGGGATACCCGCCCGCCTTGATGCCGCGCTCGATGACGCGGTCGATCGTCGCCAACCGGGCCGCGGACATCCCTACGGCAGCAGGACGCTTGACCGGCAGTCCTTCACCCGTGGTGGAAGGTCTGGCCGGGTACAGCAGCGTGGTAGCGGCCAGCAGGAATTTCAGCAACGCGGTGTCCTCGAAACGGCTCGATGAAATGCGTCGTGCCCTGATTCAGGGCATGACGCGGCCAACAGTGGGCATGTTTGGTACCGAGCGAGGAAGGACTGGAGGGCTCGGAGTGGTGCAACCTGATGGAAGGCGTTTCAGGCACGGAGCGGGCAGGTCAATATGTCCCTTGAAAAGACGACGAACAAGAGATTGCAGGGTCACAGCTCAGGGGGTTTGAAGCGAATGGGCGGGCGGAGCCGTAGGGGGTGGGGTACAACAGGCGCTGATCGCGCCAGAGCGGCCGGCAACCCTTTGCCCTCACGTCGTGACAGATTCATTGGACGACATGGAGAATGAACAGCTCACGGTACAGCGCGCCATTTCTGGCGATCAGGTGGCGATGCGGGCCCTCTGGACCCGCCACGCCCCCCATATCGACGTGGTCGTACGTCGCATGGTCGGCCATGATACGGACCTGGCGGCGGATGTTGCGCAGGAGGTCTGGATCCAGATCTTTCGGGCACTTCCCAGCTTCCGGGGCGATGCACAGTTCGGGACGTGGGCGCACCGGATTGCCGTGAACAGGACGCTCAACGCACTCCGGAGCACGCGGCGGACCGCGTCCATCGAGGTGGAGGTGGAGGACGACGTCGCGTCCGTGGAGCCGGAGGCCGAACGGGCCCTCCTCGCATCCTCCATCGAAGAGGCGGCGAACAAGCTGGCGCCGGGTGCGCGGACGGTGTTCCTGCTGCACGACGTCGAGGGCTATACACACGAGGAGATTGCCGCCGAGCTCGGGATCACCGCGGGCGGTTCCAAATCGCAATTGTTCAAGGCGCGCGCCAGGCTGCGGATATTGCTGGCACACATGGTCGATGCACCGGCGCCTTACACATCTCGCTCCAACACAGCGGAACATGCTGCACCTATCTACTGATCGTCTCGCCGAACTCGGCGACGACGCGCCCATGCCTGAGGAGGCCGTGCACCTCGCCTCGTGCAAGGTGTGTGCGTACGAACGCGACGCCTACCTGTCGCTGGTGGCCATGGCGCATGCCGAACGCGAGCCGTTCGGATTGCCGCTCACGCGTTGGGACGCCATTGCAGCGGAGCTTGCAGCGGAGCTTGCAGCGCCCGCCGCCGCGTCCGGCATGCGTGGCGTGCACCCCGCTCGCTCGCACCGATGGATGTTGCAGGTTGCCGCGGGCCTGTTGCTCGTGGCTGGCGGCGCCATGCTGGGCCGCGTGTCCGCTGGCGCGCGCGCGCTGCCTGGCGCCCGCGCCACGCCAGCGGCCGTCGTGGCGTCCGTGAACGGTTCGCCCTCTACCCCGAGTCCGGTGTCGGACTCCGCAACATTCACGTCCATCGACGAGGCGCGCGTCGCGCAGCTGCGATCCGAGATGCTGTACCAGCAGGCCGCCGCCTTCCTCGCGCGCGTGGACACGACGGGCGCGGGCAATGGCAGTCCCGTGGCCAATCGCTCCCGTCT
>JACMOE010000645.1 GCA_014378185.1 Gemmatimonadaceae bacterium
GGGGGACCGGACGCCCACGGCACGATGGCGATGCGCACGCCACCCAGCCCGTCCACCACAGTCTGCACGCGTGAGCCCTTGAGGCCCACGCACGCGCCCACGGGATCGATGCTGTCGTCGCGCGAGAACACCGCAATCTTGGTCCGGCTGCCGACTTCGCGGGCTGTGGCGCGGATCTCGACGTTGTTCTGCTGGATCTCCGGCACCTCGAGCTTGAAGAGCGCCTTGACGAACAGGCCGTCGGCGCGGCTGAGGATGAGGCGCGGCCCCTTGGGCGTTTCCTCGACGCGCTTCAGCACTGCGCGCACCGGCTCGCCCTGGTGGAAATGCTCACGGTGATTCTGTTCGCGGTACGGGATGATGGCCTCCGCCTCGCGAAACTTGTTGAGCATCACGACGAGCTTGCCGCGCTCGATCTGCTGGATCTCGCCGGAGAGGAGGTCACCGACGCGCGAGGCGAATTCATCGCGGATCTTGGTGCGCTCGCCTTCGCGGACACGCTGGATGATGCGCTGCTTCGCGGCCTGGATGGCGGCACGGCCGAAGACGCTGAAATCGAGCGGCTCCTCCATCACGTCGCCGGCCTCGAAGCCTTCGTCGAACAGCTTTGCCTCTTCGATGGAGATCTCGCGCGCGGGATCCTCGACCGTCGCGACGACGGTCTTGAGGACGGTGATCTTGATCTCGCCCTTCGCGTCGTCGATCTCGACTTCCGCCTGCACGGTGGGGCCGTACTTCTTCGCCAGCGCGGCCATGAAGCCGTCCTGCAAAAGCCCGTAGAGCTCCGTCCGGTCGAGCTGCTTGCTATTCGACAACTCGCGGAACGCCGCCAACATCTCTGCGGAACTGACCATCCAAGACCTCGCTGAGAAGGATCGCCGCTGCCGGCGACCCGTGACCTGTCGTCAAGAAAAGCGAAACGCCAATCGTGCCTCCTTCACCGCCGCGAGTGGAATTGTCTTCTCCTCGCCGCGCTCTGGCCGTAGCGTGACCGCTGCCTGCCCATCATCCCCCTCGACCGCGAGGATTTCCCCTTCGAGCCGCCCGCCGAATTCCGGTGCGAGCACACTCGCCCACCGACCGACAAAGCGCCGCCATTCAGCAGAGGTCCGCAAGGGACGCTCGCCTGGTGACGACACCTGCAACACATATCGCTCTGAAACGAGCCCGCCGCCATCCACCCGCGCCTCGATGGCTCGCGAGGCGCGCGCGCAATCGTCGACGGTCACCTTCTGACCATCACGCCGGTCGATGCGAACCTCGAGCACCGGGCGCGAGCGCGTGCCCCCTTGCCGCAGCTCAACGAGATCAAATGAAATGTCGTCAAGCTCTTTCGTGACAACACGTTCCAGCTCTTCGTTCATGTTGTCTCTAGGGACCGTCTGGCAATAAAAAAATGTGGGGAGCGTCCCCCACATTCCGCGACCGGTCGTGAAACCGATCACGCGTTTAAAGTATCGCGGTGGCCGGGACGGGTCAAGGACGCAGTCCGACAGTCTGTCACTCAGACTCACAGACGCGCCAGAATGACCCCCAGCTGTCGTCCCGCGTCGCCGGCGCGGTGCGAGAAGAAGCGGTCGTTGTTGCAGCGCGTGCACAGCGGGCTCACCGAGAGCTTCCGAACGCCGAGCGCGCGAGCCTGGTCCATGATGAGGGCGCGCAGGTCCACCGTGGTCGGCGATTGCACCTGCCGGCCGGTCAACTGGCCGTAGACGTCCGGGCTCACTTCGTAGCATCGCCCACAGATCGCGGGACCACAGTGCAGCAGGATATCGCTCGCGGTGAGACCCACCGACGTGAACCGGGCAATCGCATGCGCGGTGATTGCGGCGACCGTACCGCGCCAGCCGGAATGCAATGCCGCGGTTGCGCCCGTGGGATGGGCCAGGAATACGGGTACGCAGTCGGCCACCGTGACGGCCATGGCCGTGCCCCGCGACATGGCGAGGTGGCCATCGGCGTCTTGTCCCCGGAGCCAGCCGCGCCAGGCTCCATCATGCTCGAGGATGGTCTGCCCGTGCACCTGCGTAGCGGTGGCGAGGCGGGCGCTGTCCAGGGCGATGCGCAGTGCATTCCAGCGCGCCATCACGTCGCGGACCGGTTCATCCGAGCCGGTGCCGAAACTGCCCGCGTCACGTCCCGTGGTGAACGCACGTACGCCGAGCGCGGCAAAGGAGTCGACTGTTTCTCCCCCGTGCTCGAGGTCCTGCGTTCCAAGAGGAATGGCGTGGGGGTTCATCTCAGTTCGGCGCGAGCAATTTACTTCGTCCGGCGATCCTCGACGCGCTCGATCAGCGCGCCCAGGGCACGAAGGCGCTCGTCGATGCGCTCGTAGCCGCGCTCGATCTGGCCCACGTTGTCGATGCGGCTCTCGCCCTCGGCGCAGAGTGCCGCGAGGAGCATCGCCATGCCGGCA
>JACMOE010000646.1 GCA_014378185.1 Gemmatimonadaceae bacterium
GAAAGACGAACAGCAGGCGGGACTGCGCGGCGGGTGCGGCGAAAAGTTGCCCCGCATTTAGCAAAGGCAGGGCAGAAAGCGACTGGAGCAGGTGGCGGCGTTGCATGGTTATTTCTTCAGCGGTGCATGAGTTCGGGCGACGAAAGCAAAAAGCTGTTCCACTCCTGCGCCGACGTGGCCTGGGCCAGGGCTTGTTGGGTGTTGGGGCCCAGGGTCTGGCCTAGCGCGCGATAGTACAGGGCGTTGGCCAGCTGCGGAAAGGCAGGCTTTTCCAGCGGCTGCGGGCCGTCTGTTTTGAACAGTCCGGCGTTGCCCGAGCCGATAGCCTTGGCGATTTCGAACCGCGTTGCCATCTGGCCGGGGCTGGACCAAGCCGCAGTATCAAGCGCATAGCCGTCGGGCGTTTGGCGGCCATACAGGGGTTCGCCCATCCGATTGAGCCAGTTGAGCATGGGGCCGACGTTCAAGATGGGCTTGTCGTCGTACGCCAGCCGCACGGCCGACACCACGTAATGCACAGGGTCTTTGAACTTCTGCCCCGCGCCCTGCGCGTATTCTGGCGATGCCAGCAAAGTCTGCAGGGTCACGGCAATGTCGCCCTCGCTCTTCAAGAAGCTCTGCGCCATGCGCTCCACCAACGCGGGTGGCGGGTCGTCGCTAAGCCAGTACTGCGCCAGTTTGCGGCTGATGAAATGGGCGGTAGCGGGGTGTTTGGCCAGGCGGTCCAGGGCTTCGTCTAGCTCTGCCAGGCCGCGGCTGCGGATCGGCTGGCCCAGCAGGGTTTTGGCACCGTAATCATGCCGGTTCGGGTTGAACTCGAACAGGCCTGCGCGCACGTAGTCGCGTTGCAAGTCATTGCGGACCTTGGGGTTGTCGGTGCCCAGGTTCACGCCTACTCCGGTCAACACGCGGGCCATCTCTTGCACGTCCTGCTGGCTGTAGCCTGCGCCCTGGCCCAGCGTGTGCAGTTCCATCAGTTCGCGGGCGTAGTTTTCATTGATGCGGTTGGCCGCGTTTTGCTCGTTGTCCAGGAAGCGCAGCATGGCCGGGTGGCGGGCTACCGCGCCCAGCAGGTCGCGAAACTTGCCCAGCGAGTTGGGGCGGATCACGTCGCGGTCGTACGCTGGCAGGAAAATCCGGTCGAGACCCTTGCCCGCATACACGCTGAAGTGGTTCTCCCAGAAGTCCGTCATCACCTCGGCCAGTTGCCGGTCACTGATCACGGCGCGCGCGAGCTTGGCGGATTGCAGGTCACCGAGTATGCGCTGGTTCTGCCTCAGCTGTTCGCGGAGCTGCGGGTTGGCCTGGAGGATTTCGGCCCGCAGGTCCTTCTTGCCGCTGGTATCACCTTGCTGCGCCTGCTGCTTCTGCTGCTGACGAATGGCCTGCTGCCCATTGTCGTACATGGCCACGAGCTCCGAGGTCGGCCGCCCGAGCATTTCATATGACGCCACGATCCGGTCCGCTGCGCCGTCATCGATGCGGTCCGGCGCCAGCTGGAGTGCGATCCATTGGTCCACCCCCAACGCGCGAACCTTGGCGACGTCGCCCGGCCGAGGGCCGAACGCCATCCGGTTCAGGACCTGCTGCACCTGTTGATCTGCCGTCTGTTCGCGCGGTTCCGACGGGGACACCACCACCAATGGCGTCAGCATCTTTCCGGATGACGCGGTGCGCGTCGCGTTGGCGGAGCACGCCCCCGCCAGCGCGAGCAGGAGGAGCAGGGGATGATTGTGGAGTCGGATCAGCACGAGGTTGCATCCTTGAGAGGTGTCCACACTGGCAGACGCGCCATCCGTCGAATGGTTAAGGGGCCGACCGCGGCTTCACGAACTTCGCGCCGCGTCTTGCGGAGGGGGTAGGTGACGGCCTACGGTACGGAGCGCGACGATGCGCCGCACCCAATCCGAGTGCGTGGCGCCGCCGCCAACTCATTCTCGGCCGTTGACCAGCCCGCTTATTTCCGCCGACGATTTCGCGCGACAGGTTTCACTCGACGAGCTGGCCATCCTTGCCGGCAGCGCGGCCGTCACGGGCCGTGTCGTTGTGTGTTCTGCGCTTGTGGAAGGCATCGATGCCGTGCTCCGCGACGTCGGCGACGTGCGCGCGTCCGCGCTCCTGCGGGAACTCGCCGTGTTCGTGCGGCGCAATCTCCGCGGCGCCGATGCCATCGCGAGTGTCGATGACGAGATCGTCCTGCTGCTCGACGGGTCGGAGCAATCCGCCTGGGCGGTGACCGACCGCCTCCTCGCGGCGGTGCGGTCGCACGTGTTCAGTCTTGGCGGCGTGGGCAGCGCGCATCGCGTCACCCTCTCGCTCGGCATCGCCACGTCACCCGAGCACGGCACCACGTTTCCCGCTCTGCTGTCAGCGGGTCGCCACGCGCGATCATCAGCGGGCATGGACGGTACGGCGCAGGCGTTCACGCCTCGCAGCGACGTGCTCGACCTCAGCCGGTTCGTGGGTCGCGCTGAACCCCTGGCGCAACTCACGGACTACCTGGACGACATGGTTCGCGGCGAAGGACGTGTCGTTGCGATCATCGGCGAGCGCGGGGTGGGCACGAGCGCCCTGGTCCGTACGCTCGCGCCCGAAGTGCGGCTGCGCGGCGGATCCCTCGTGTCGGCGACCTGTCGCGAACACCAGTTCGCCGCGCCCTACACGCTCTGGAGCGAAGTGCTGCGCGCCGTGCGCCGGCTGCCCGTGAAGAGCACGCGCTTGTGGCGCGAGCTGCCGGCGCTCGACCCCACGCTTGAACGCGCGACGGACGACCTCACCCGCGGCGGCAGCAAGACACTCCTTCTCGAGGAACTCGGGGATTTCCTGCGACTCGCGGCGCAGCAGCGACCGCTCGTGCTGCTGCTGGAGAACCTTCAGTGGGCCGACGCGGCATCCTGGGACGCGCTGGAGTATCTCGTCACGCTGCTGGAGAGCGAGCGCATCGTGCTCGCGCTCACATTCCAGACGGGAACGGAGGACGACTCGCTGGACCGGTGGAGCCGGCTGGCGACGCGCGCCCGCTATTCGGAGATCCTGCTCACGCACCTCACGCGAGATGACGTGAAACGGTGGCTCGAGGCAGCGATGCGGACAAGTGATCTCGGGCGCGATCTCCTGGCATACGCGTACCGGCACTCGGAAGGCAATCCGCTCGTGCTCACGCACCTCCTGCGCGACCTGGAGGAGAGCGGCCACATTGTGGCGCACGATGGCGAGTGGCAATGGAGCCCCGTGAGTGAGCTGCCCAGCCCCACGAGCCTGGATGACCTGTTGGCGCGCCGCTTTGCGCGGCTGCCGGGCTCGGCGCGAGCCGTCCTGGAAGCGGCGGCGGCCATCGGCCGTGAATGCGACGAATCCCTGCTGTTCGAGAGCGCTGGCGGAGCGGCGGAGGCGCGGCAGGGGCTCGAACTCCTGCTCAAGCGCGGACTCCTTGTGCCGACGTTTGATCGCATCCGCGGCTGCTACGTTGTGGCGCACGACGAGATCGCGCGGGTCGCGCGTGCGCGTCTGTCTCCCGAGCGTCGCGTTGAACTCCATGGTCGCATCGCGCACGCGCTCGCCTTGCAGGAGCGGCAGTCGTCGGCGGAGATCGCACGCCATTACGAGCTCGCAAATCTCCGGAAGGAGGCGCACACCCACGCGCTGCGTGCGGCCGATGCCGCCCTGGCCGTGCACGAGACAGGTGCCGTGGCAAGCTTGCTGGCCGCGGCGGAGCGCAATGCGCCGGACGATGCCGCGCTGGCGCAGGTGCGGGTGCGCATGGCGTCCCTGGCGGAGGTGGCGGGTCGGTACGAGGATGCGGAGGCGCTGTGCGACCAGGCACTGGCGTGGTATGCCACGCAGGGCGACCAGGTCCAGGCTCTGGGGCTCAAGCGGACGCGGGCCCTGGTGCGCATGAAGCGCGGGCTGGCCGCGCAGGAAACACTCACCGAGCTGCTGGCACTGGAGTCAGAGGCCAGCGCGGCCAATCAGGACATGGAGCGCGCCGCGGTACTCCTCCATATCGCGCAGATGCACTGGCGCCTGGGCAATCTGGGGGCGGCTCAGCGCACGGCGGAGGAAGCCGTGACCATCGCGGAGCGGGGCGATGACGTAGTGCTGCTGGCCGATGCCTGCAACCGCCTGGCCGTGACCATCCAGTTCGAGAACCCGTCCCGCGCGCGTGAGCTGTTCGTCCACGCCCTCGACATTGCGACCTCGCTTGGTGACGCGTTCCGGCGCGTGCGAGGCCTGAACAACATCGGCGTGCTCGAGATGTTCTGCAACAACTCCGACGAGGCGTGGCGGGTGTTGACGATCGCCGTTGAACAGGCTCGGACCGCCGGTATCATCGAGTCGTGGGGGCGTGCGGAGCTGAATCTCGGGGTGCTCGCGGGGCGCATCGGCAATTACGAAGGGGCGCTGCGAGCGTTTTCAGAAGCGCTTCGCCTGATGTCCATGGTGCAGAACAGCGAGGAGCAGTTGTACGCGACCTACAACCTTGCCGACCTTCAGCGAGAGCACGACCGGCCGCGCGAGGCGGCGGACACTTATGCGCTCGTGGTGGACCTGGCCGAGCGAATTGATCAAGTCCCCATTCAGGTGTGCGCCTATGCCGGCTTCGGACTGTGCCAGTTCGAGTTGCACGACACTGCCGCTGCACGCGAGGCCCTGGAAAAGGGGGTGGCCCTGAGCGAGGGATTGGGAGAGTGGTTCCCAGGTCGCGAGCTGCTGGAGGCCCTCAAGCTGCACCTGCTCATCAGCGATGAGAAAATCGATTCAGCCATCGCCCTGCTGGAAATCTCGATGAAAGCCGCCCATGACACGGACATTTCCGGAGCCGCGTGGCTCATCGCGGAATTCGGCCTCGCGCTGCGCCCACACGCTTCTGAAATGGTTCAGTCCGCTGTAGACCGGTATGCGCTGCACCGCGAGGTGCTCAGCACCCCGAAAATGAAGAAACGGTTCGATGTCTTATTGCTTGACAGTTAATCCCCTATTGACCGATTCGATTTGACGGTTATACTCCAAGGACCTGCGTGACGCGCGGGACGGGTGGAGTCCGCCCGTCTCCGTAGTCTCCATGGTATC